>JAJUHH010000209.1 GCA_029267975.1 Clostridiales bacterium | reverse complement strand
GTTTTTTGAAGGCCTGCCCAAGGAGCTGCTGGAGGCTGCCAGGTTGGATGGCTGTGGCGTATTGCAGACCTTTTTGCATATTGTACTGCCCCTATCCAAACCCATTGTTATGGTTATTGCAATCTTTACCATAAACGCAGCATGGTCAGATTTTCTGCTTCCCTATCTGGTGCTAGGCGGCTCCGGTAAGGAAACGGTTATGGTACGTCTGTTTATGTTCCGTACCTCCAATGCGACGGATGTTGAGATCTTAAGAGCAGTAACCTTCTCCATCATTCCACCGATTATATTATTTACAATATTCCAGCGACAAATTACCGCGGGAGCTACCGCAGGTGCATTAAAAGGATAGAATAGAGGACAGATATGGCGAAAATAGCAGATAGATATTACGTAATAGATCCATGGAACATTATTGAAGAGGGCTTTAATCCTGCATATTCCGCAGTATCGGAATCCATCTTCTCCCTGGGAAATGAGTATATGGGAATTCGGGGCTACTTTGAGGAAGGATATCAGGGGGAAAGCCTGATCGGTAGTTATTTCAATGGAATATATGAGTCCGCTAAGGCTGAGGGCTCTTCCTATAAGGGAATCGTTGATAGAACTGAATTTATGGTGAATGCCGTTAACTGGCTAAATTTACAGATCAGTGTGGGAGAGGAGACACTTATCTTCAGAGAGGAAGCGGTAAAGGAATTTACCCGGGTCCTTAATTTAAAGACCGGAGTGCTGACCCGTTCTTATATCTGGTGTATGAAGGACGGAAGGGAGCTTAAGCTTTCCTTTGAACGTTTCCTGTCCATGAAGGATGCACACCTAGCCGGGCAAAGGGTGACCCTGACACCGCTGAACTTCTCAGGGGAGCTGAAGCTAAAGGCAGGAATTGATTTTACACTGATCCATTATATGGTTGGCAAGAATCTCTGGGACTGTGATGCTGTGGAGAGCGGAGAGGATTGGTGCAGCATTCTTGCTACCACGGTGAATACAAAGCAATCCGTATACTCCGTATCACATTTTACAGGGAACTGGACATCACAGAGCGAGCTTCGGGAGGAGAAGAAGATCGCAAAGGAATTTACCTTCTTCGTGACACAGGGGAAGGAAACTAGCCTTACCCGCCTGGTCACGAACATGATCAGGAAGGAGAGGACAGAGGATACATTTAACGTTAAATGTCTGGAAGGAAGACAGCAGCTGTTGCTTCTGGATTATGATAAAGTGAAGGCGGATAGTGCGGCCTGGTGGGAGAAGATGTGGAAGGATTCGGATATAGTGATAGAGGGAGATGAACTGAACCAGCAGGGGATAAGGTACTGTATCTTCCAGATGCATCAGACCTACCATGGGGCTGACAGGGGAACCATCATTGGTGCAAAGGGTCTTACCGGAGAAGCCTATAGCGGAAATACCTTCTGGGATACAGAGACTTATTGCCTGCCCTTTTATATCTTTAACAATCCCGAAGCAGCCAGACATCTCCTGGAATTCAGGTATTTAACTCTGCCGGAAGCAAAGGAAAGGGCCAAAGCCCTTGACTGTGAGGGAGCATTTTATCCAATCGCTACCATCAGCGGCAGAGAATGCTGTACCCTATGGCAGCATGCAAGCCTACAGCTTCAGGCTTCCACTGCAGTTGCTTACGGTATCAGGCATTATGAGCTGGTAACGAAGGATGAAGAGTTTGTATTCCACATTGGCCTTCCGATCCTGGTTGAGGTAAGCAGAATGTTAGCTACCAGGGGCGATTGGAATGCGGATCATAGCTATTATGGTTATTATGGCGTAATGGGGCCGGATGAGTTCCAGATGATGGTGAACAATAACTGTTACACCAACTTTATGGGTAAGAAAACCTTACTCTATACTTTGGATGTCCTGAAGCGCTATCAGAAGAAGGACCCGGCAGCATATGATGCCTTTGTAAAGGAATATAAGCTTACCGGACAGGAATGTGTTAACTGGAGTACGCTTGCTTCCAATATGTATATACCCTATGACCCGAAGACCAAGCTCTTTGAACAGCATGAAGGATATTTCCGCCTGCCGCACCTGGATGTGGATGCAATTCCGGTGGAGGATTTCCCGCTGTATCATCACTGGAGCTACGACAGGATCTATCGGAATGACATGATCAAGCAGCCGGATGTGTTAATGATGATGCTCTTGCATAACGGTGACTTCACAGAGGAAGAGCTTAAGAATAATTATGAATTTTATGAACCCAGATGTATTCATGAGAGCTCCTTATCCCCATCGGTTCATTCGATTCTGGCAAGTCAGCTAAAGAAGCATGAAGAAGCCTATCAGTTCTTTGGATTTGCCACCAGAATGGACCTGGATAACTATAACCGTAATACGGGGGAAGGCTTACATACAACCTCCATTGCAGCGGCATGGATGAATATTGTATATGGTTTTGGAGGAATGAGATCTGATCAGGAGAAGTTAAGCTTTTGTCCTTCCATACCGGCGGCATGGCAGGGATATTCCTTCCGAATCTGCTACCAGGGGGATGTCATTCAGGTTCACATCGGGACAGAGGAAGCAAGCTTTTCTACCTTAAATGGTTCCGAAATCGAGGTTCTGATCTACAATCAACCGGTTCAATTAAGTGCTGAGATGACCAAAATATCAATTCCAGAGCTTTGGAGAGGAAGATAAGTATGATTAACTGGAGAATGGAAGAGAAAGGTTTTGATCCTGAGAGAATTTCACATGTGGGGAATAAGTTTCTTACGGGAAATGGCTATATGGGAATTCGGGGGACGCTTCCGGAGTACGAAAAGGAGCAGTTTGTGGCTGTCAATCTTGCCGGGATCTACGATCAGGTAGGAGACGGCTGGCGGGAGCCCCTGAATGCACCCAATGGCTTATATACTTATGTTCAGTTTGAGGGTAAGCAATACCGCTTACCCGGGGGCACACCCCTTTTGCATACCGTTTCCCTTGATTATCGTCACGGAGTCTTCGAAAGGACCAGCTCATGGGAGACACCCAAGGGCAAGCTTACCGTCACAGCTGAGCGGTTTGCATCCATGAGGGAGAAGCATCTGCTGGCAATGAAGTACTGCATCCGGTGTGATGGGGAAGGAGAGCTGCTATTAACCAGCGGTATTGATGGCCAGGTCTGGGATATTAACGGGCCCCATTATAATGAAATACTGCTGCAAGGCGATGAGGATCAGGTCATCCTTCAGGCTGTGGCTACCACCCACGAGAGTAAGGATCAGGTGGTGGTATGCGAGGCTTATACGGCTGATTTTGCTGCAGCTGTGGAGCCTGTTCGGGAAGATAGGAGAATTCTTCGAAGGCTAACCTTACAGGTAAAAGCAGGGGTACAGTATCACATCTATAAATATGTCAGTGTCTATACCAGCAAGGATACTTCTGAGTATCTAAAGCAGGCAGAGCATTTAGTTCGCAGCGCAAGGGATAGCGGTTATGACAGGCTGATGGAGCAGCATAGGGAAGAATGGGAGCGGCTGTGGAGGATTTCCCAGGTTACCATCGAGGGGGATGACCAGGCCATGGAGGCACTCAACTATTCCCTGTACCATCTTCACTGTATTGCACCGAGACATAGCGATCACCTGTCGATTGCTGCCCGAGGGTTATCCGGACAGACCTATAAGGGAGCAGTGTTCTGGGATACGGAGATGTTTATGCTGGATTTCTTTTTGTTTACAGAGCCGGGGGTTGCCAAAAGCTTACTAAAATACCGGATCGATACCCTTGAGGGGGCGAAAAAGAAGGCAAAGCACTACGGTTACCAGGGTGCTTTTTATGCCTGGGAGAGCCAGGAGGGTGGTTATGATGCCTGCTCGGATTATAATGTAACCGATGTCTTTACAGGCAGGCAGATGCGTACTTATTTTAAGGATAAACAGGTACATATCAGTGCAGCAATTGCTCATGGAATTATGCGTTATGTGAACTATACCGGCAGTTATGATCTGCTGGCGGAAGGCGGCGCAGAGGTGATACTGGAATGCGCACGTTTTTATTATGATCTTTTGCTAAAGAGAGTAAACAGAGAATACTATGAGCTGCATGATGTGATTGGACCGGATGAATATCATGAGCGGGTCAACAATAATGCTTATACCAATCGCATGGCCAAATTCACCTTTGACAGTGCAGTCTTTCTATTAAAATCACTTACTGACCTTGGAAGCCAGGTGGAGGAGCGGATTAAGAGGGGATATGATATAGAGAGGCTATTAAAGCAGTTTTCTGATGCTTCCGGGAAGCTTTATGTTCCGGAGCCCGATCCTGTAACGGGGGTAATCGAGCAGTTCGACGGTTATGAGAAGCTTGAGGATGTGGGAATAGAGGAGGTCAGAGGACGTCTTCTCCATGAGAAGGAATACTGGGGCGGGGCTTACGGTGTTGCTACCCATACCAAGGTGATTAAGCAGGCTGATGTAGTAACGATGCTAAATCTATTTTCTAAGGAGTATAGGGAGGACATCTTATTAAAGAACTGGGAGTATTACGAGCCCAGAACGGAGCACGGATCTTCCCTGAGTGCCTGTATGTATGCAATTCTTGCATGCAAGTGCCATATGCCGGATAGAGCATATCCTTTCTTTATGAAGTCCGCCTTGTCTGATATCAGCGGAAAAGGAAAGGAATGGGCAGGTTTAATCTATATCGGAGGTACCCATCCGGCCTCCTCCGGAGGAGCATATATGACAGCAGTGGAAGGTTTTGCGGGACTTCATACGGAGGAGGGAATGCTAAAGGCTACTTCCTGTCTGCCCAGTCATTGGACTCGGATGGAGTTTCATGCGATATGTCAGGGAAGACTGTACCGGATTGAAGTGACACAGAAGGATAGTCAGATCATGGACCTGGGAGAGCTTATGTAATCAACTCTCCATGACATAGAGCCTCCAGTGATAAGTATAACTATTCCAAGCAGGGGGATAACTTGGAATAGTTATACGATTACCTTCACACTGTTGCGTTCCACCAGTTGGATTGGAAGGATGACTTCATGTTCCTCCAGAGGGTTTTTATCCAGCATATCTAACATGAAATTGACTGCAAGCTTACCTTTTAGGGGAGCGTCCTGGTGAATGGTGGTCAAGGTAGGGGAGATCAGGCGGCAGAGATTAATATCATCGAAGCCGATAATGGAGATATCCTCAGGCACTTGCTTGCCGGACTGCTCAATACCAGCCATGATGCCGGCTGCCAGAATGTCGGCTGTAGCAAATACTGCAGTAATGTCGTCCCGTTTCGCAAGACATTGGCCAAGACCGATGGTGGTATCCGTATCTAGCTCCTGCTCAAAGACCAGCTCAGGACGGAAAGGAATACCGGCCTCTGCCAAAGCATCCTTGTAACCCTGGAAACGCTCTGACACAACGCCCCGAATTCTGATGGAAGGGGAAGCAAAAGCAATTTTGCGATGTCCGCAGTCAATCAGATATTTTGTAGCGGTATAGCCGCCCTTATAATCTTCCAAACCCACATTACACATTTTGGTGGATGGTACATAGCTATCGATCAGGACAATGGGGACATCCAGTTCATTCAGGGCATGGTAGAAATCGTCTTCGAACAC
>JAJUHH010000208.1 GCA_029267975.1 Clostridiales bacterium | reverse complement strand
CCGACCGGTAATGATGCCCATATCCTCATGTGCCCATAAATCCCTTGCTTTATAGCTTCCGCACAGGTCCAGGTTCATAAGGGCTATCTCCGGTTTGGTGGGAGAAAAGGAAGTATTAAAAAAGGCTACATATTTACTGCCGTCCACGTCATTACTTGCCCAAATAACGGTATCTTCCGTCCGCAGGATTTGCTTTGCCCCATAGGAATATTTCAGCAATCTTAACAGCTCCGGATTGGTCAGTAAGGACAAGGTCCACTCATCGTTGTCCCGAAGCTCCCCTCCTATCATTAAGGGGGATCGGAAGATACACCACAGGGTCATCATGGTGATTTGCTCGTCCTTGGTAAAATTCGTATACCTGGCGTGCTTATCATAACCCGGTGTATTAATCCCTATATGCCCAAGAGGCAGCATATCACAGTCAGGCCAGCAGCCTTCCCTGACATAAGGACTCCATGCGTGGCAGCGTTCAAACATTTGATAAAGCTGGGGCCAGTTATCCCAAAAGTCGCCTGTTATCCTCCACATATTTGCATGCTGGCTTAGATGCTCTGCCTCTGCCAAAACCGCTGGCCCAGGTGACAGGCTCAGAACGATCTCCCTGCCGCATTTATCAATGGCTTTACGAATTAATTCTATTTCCCTTCTGGCTGAATAAGGGTCTGAGGGTTTAAATTCCGTATTGCAGATGTCATCAACTTTGACAAAATCGATCCCCCACTGTGCGTAGAGCTCGAACAGGGAATCATAGTATTCCTGTGCCCCTTCCGCATCCGGATTAACTCCGTACATATCCGTATTCCAGGGACAGATGGAATAGCTTTGCGCAATATCTCTTGCAGTAGCATAACTTCCTTTAATAGGGCTGGCAGCATGAACAGCCTGTCTTGGTATCCCCCGCATGATATGGATCCCGAATTTCAGGCCAAGACTATGTACATAAGAACTAATCGGTTCGAAACCTTTTCCTTCCTGCGAGGAAGGGAAACGATTTACTGCCGGAATTAACCTGGAATATTCGTCCATCTCCAGGGGGTAAAAGTGGTTATACTCTGTGGATTTGGCTTTCGGCTCATACCATTGTATGTCACAAACAATATATTCCCAGCCGAATTCCTTCAAATACTTTGCCATATAATCTGCATTGCCCCTCAGCTGTTCCTCATTGACGGAGGCCCCATAGCAGTCCCAGCTGTTCCATCCCATGGGCGGGGTCTTTGCATAATTATTCTTCATCATACTAATCTCCTTCAGACTCACGACTTGATAGTAAAAATAGGACTATATACGGAAAGCCTTATGCTTTGGGCTTCCTAAATATAGTCCTATTATACCGCCGCAACGTAATGAAATCAATTTCTTTAAAAGACTGTTATACAAGCTTTCTTCGCAAGATTATCTCACAAGCCCGCTTCACAAGCCTGCTTCATCATGCGAACATATTGTTCCACATAGGGGACGCTTTCCTTTCCATATCTGCCGATCAAGTCCACAATAGCACTTCCCACGATAACACCATCAGCGATGGAGGCCATCTCGCTGGCCTGCTGGGGCGTTGCGATACCAAAACCAATGGCACAGGGAATATTCGTTGCCTTTTTCACTTCCGCGATCATTTCTTTGATTCCATTTCCCAGGCTGTTTCGTATCCCGGTAACCCCCAGAGAGGATACACAATAAAGAAAGCCCTGAGCCTCCCTGGCTATCATCCTGATGCGTTCTTTTGAGGAGGGAGCAATTAAGGAGATCAGCGTGATTTGATATTGCTCACAGAAGGGCTGCAGCTCCTCTTTTTCCTCGAAAGGCATATCCGGAACGATTAAAGCATCAATTCCTACCTCCTGACAGCGTTTCATAAAACGCTCCGTTCCATAGGTATAAACCGGGTTGATATAGGTCATAAAGGCAAGCGGTGTGTCACACTCTGTTCGCAGCTGTGCAAGCATCTCAAATATTTTATCCGTAGTGACACCAGCAGAAAGTGCCCTTAGATCGGCCTCCTGGATGACAGGACCCTCAGCCACGGGATCGGAAAAGGGGATTCCCAGCTCAATTAAATCCGCCCCTGCCTGAGCCATATGAAGGACCAGCTCCTTTGTGGTCTCAAGGTCAGGATCTCCTGCCGTAATAAAAGGTATAAAGGCTTTCCTACTTATAAATACCCGCTCTACTCTATTCATAAAGTTTAACCCCCCTGTATCTTGCAATTGCCGCAACATCCTTATCGCCTCTGCCGGAAAGATTGATCACCAGTATCTTATCCCTCCCAAGGGTGGGTGCCAGCCTTCTTGCATAGGCCACCGCATGGGCACTTTCGATTGCCGGAATAATCCCTTCGGTTTTCGCCAGATATTCGAAGGCGTCCACGGCTTCCTGATCCGTTACAGGAACATATTCTGCCCTGCCCATATCATAAAGGTTGGCATGCTCCGGGCCTACACCCGGATAATCAAGTCCTGCAGAGATTGAATATACCGGTGCAATCTGACCATACTCATCCTGGCAGAAATAGGACTTCATGCCATGGAATATACCAAGTGATCCGGTAGCAACTGTAGCCGCTGTCTTATCTGTATCTACTCCAAGTCCGCCTGCCTCACAGCCAATGAGCCTTACCTCTCTATCCTCGATAAACTCATAGAATAATCCCATGGCGTTACTGCCGCCGCCTACACAGGCCAGTAATACATCCGGGAGTCTACCTTCTTTCATAAGCAGCTGTTCCTTCACTTCCTTCCCTATGATCTTTTGAAAGTCACGAACCATGGTGGGAAAGGGATGGGGTCCCATGACAGACCCCAATACATAATGGGTATCCTCCATCCGCTTTGACCATTCTCTAAGGGTTTCATTCACTGCATCCTTCAGTGTCTGCGTTCCAGAGGTTACGGCATGCACCTTGGCACCCAACAGCTCCATCCGAAAGACATTCAGTGCCTGGCGCTCCGTATCCTCCTTGCCCATAAATATCTCACATTCCATATTCAGTAATGCAGCTGCCGTGGCAGTTGCCACACCGTGCTGGCCTGCACCGGTTTCTGCAATCAGCCTGCGTTTGCCCATTTTCTTGGCCAGAAGGGCCTGACCAAGTACATTATTGATCTTATGAGAACCGGTATGATTAAGATCCTCTCTTTTCAGATAGATCTTGGCGCCACCTAAATCCTTCGTCATCATCTTGGCATAATATAGGAGGGATGGTCTGCCTGCATAATTGCTCAGCAGGTCATTTAGCTCTCTCTGAAATACTTGGTCCTTCTTATAATATTCATAAGCCTCTTCCAGCTCATTTACTGCATTCATCAGGGTTTCGGGAATATATTGTCCCCCGTGGATGCCAAATCTTCCTTTTGACATTTATATCTCACTCCTTATCCTTGTGATCAGTTCCTTTATCTTGCCTGTGTCTTTTCTGCCATCCCTTTCAACACCGCTGCTGACATCTATTGCGTAGGGCTTTACCTGATGGATCGCCTGAAGTACATTCTCAGAATGAAGTCCTCCTGCAAGAAAGAAGGGGCGCTTTGCCGGCAGGAGCAGGGACCAGTCAAATGCTTGCCCGGCACCCCCGTATTGTCCATACATAAAGGTATCAAAGAGCAAATGATCGCTACAGCTTCCCTGAGCCCTTTCTACCTCTTCCTTCCTTTGTACCCTGACCGCTTTGATGATCTGATTGGGTACCCGCTTCTTTAATTCCTTTATATACTCCTCTGTCTCCTCCCCATGCAGCTGGATCAGGTCAATGACCCCTGTTTCACACAAGTGTAGAATTCTATCCTGCTTTTCATTGACAAACACACCTACAGCAGCAATCCTGGGATCCAGCCTGCGTTTTAATTCTATAGCAGTAGAATCGCTTATCTGTCTCCGGCTCTTTGCAAAGACTAAGCCGATATAATCCGGAAGATATTCATTGACTGCTTCTATGTCCTCAGGCCTGCTTAAGCCACATATCTTGATTTTTGTCATAGTTGAATCACCCCTCTCTCATCTGACGAAGCAGCTCCTTCTTATTGCTGCTTCTCATAAAGGCCTCTCCGATCAGGACGGCATCTACCCCCGCTGCTTTCAGTAAGCGGATATCTTCACTCTTATTTATCCCACTCTCAGCCACAAACAGAATATCCTCAGGTACCAGGCTTCTTAATCTGATACTGCGATTTAAGTCCAGCTCAAAGGTCTGCAGATTACGGTTATTCACACCGATGATTCTGGCCCCTGCCTGGATTGCCGCCTGGATCTCTTCTGCGGTATGTGTTTCTACAAGCGTAGAAAGTTCAAGCATATCACATAATTTGATCAGACGAGTAAGTGTCTGGGTATCCAGTAAGGCGCAGATCAGTAAGACAGCATCGGCCCCCAGGAGCTTAGCTTCATAGACCTGATATTCCTCCAGGATAAAATCCTTGCGCAGTACCGGCACTCTTACTGCTTTACAGATCTCACTTAAATTTCTGTCCTCTCCTTTAAAATACTCCGGCTCCGTGAGTACAGAGATCGCATCCGCACCGGCTTCTTCATACTCCTTTGCAATGGTGAGATAGGGAAACTCCGCTGCAATGATTCCCTTCGAGGGGGATGCTTTCTTTACCTCGCAGATAAATGCAATCTGCTTCCGATCCTCTTGCCGAACAGCTTCTGCATTTGCAGAAGGTTTCTTTCTCAAGGCTTTTTCAAAGGCGAAGGCTTCCCGGGTATTAAAACTTTTTAGACGTCCATCCTCATAGATTTTGGCGATCAACTGGTCCAGGGTCAGTCTTTCCTTTGCCCTCTCTACCCGTCTTACTGTAGCTTCGACCAGCATATCAAGTATCATAATTTATCCCAGCCTTTCATTAGACAGCTTTATGAAGCAGTTTAGCTTCTCCATGGCCTTGCCGCTGTCTATGGTTTGTGCTGCCAGTCTTACACATTCCCGAAGGGTGATGTTATTATAGGTCATGTATAAGCAAATGGCAGAATTGAGCAGCACAATATCTCTCTTGGGTCCTTTCTCTCCCTGTAGAATACTTCTTGCAATCTCTGCATTCTTTGCCGGATCCCCACCTACCAGCTCCTCAGGCTTACAATACTCAAATCCGAACTGCCTGGGATCTAAAAAGAAGCTGTTTACCTGTCCCTGATTCACCTCACAAACGGTGGTTTTGGCACTCAGGGATACTTCATCCAGGCCGTCATGTCCGTGGACTACCATGGCTCGTTTTACGCCAAGATTGGCCAGTACTCTCGCCATCGGCTCCACCAGGTTCTCATCGTATACGCCCAGCAGCTGCAGATTGGCATTGGCAGGGCTTGATAGAGGGCCAAGAATATTAAAGATGGTCCGCACTCCAAGCTCCTTGCGGACCGGAGCCGCATATTTCATAGAGGAATGATACAGGGGGGCAAATAAGAAGCAGATACCGATTTCCCGCAGCAGCTGTTCACTTCGTTCTACCGGCAGATCTATCTTTACACCAAGTGCCTCCAGCACATCGGCGCTTCCGCATTTGCTGGACACACTGCGGTTGCCATGCTTTGCCACAGGAATGCCGGCAGCAGAGATGATGAAGGAGGACACCGTAGAGATATTAAAGGTATAGGCCTCATCACCGCCGGTTCCTACAATATCAAGCACAT
>JAJUHH010000207.1 GCA_029267975.1 Clostridiales bacterium | reverse complement strand
GGTGTGCTCAGCCCTGTCGGATGCCCTACCGGTTTTATGCAGGGGATAGAAAGCTCTCAAGGGGACAGGAAAAATACCTTCTCAGTCCCAAGGATATCAATACCGTCGAAATCCTGCCCCAGCTCATAGATGCCGGAATTAACTCCTTTAAGATAGAGGGCAGGATGAAGCGGCCGGAATATGCTGCGGCAGTAACCATGATGTATCGCAAATATGTGGATCTTTATCTGGAAAAAGGTCAGGAAGCCTATGACAAACAGCTGCGAAGCGATGAATATCGTAAAGACATGCTTTTACTACAGGATGTCTATAACCGGGGAGGCTTTTCGGAAGGATATAGCAGGACCTACAATGGTAAGAGCATGATGTCCCTGTATCGGCCCAATCATAGCGGTGTATATGTTGGAAAGGTTACAAGCATTAAGGGGAACAAGCTATTTATTGCGCTGGAGGAGGATGTGAATGCCCAGGACATTCTGGAGATCCGCCACCAGGAGGAAGAGGGCTATGAATTTACAGTGAAGGATGACCACCGGGCCGGAGAAAGCCTGACCACCAACGTTGGTATTCGTTTGGATTCAAAAGAGCATGGGAAGCGGGACAGGTATCCGGGTGACAGTGCAGCAGGAAAGCTCACGAAATCTGCCAGCAGCATCAAGGTGGGCCATGAAGTCTACCGGACTAAGAATAATCAATTACTGGAGCAATTAGCAGCCAAGTATCTGCAAAAGGACAAGCAAGAGCCACTGCAAGGACATCTTGTGGCTAAATGCGGTGAAGCTCTTTCCTTTACCATTACCTGGAAGGAGCATAGTGTGACCGTCTTAAAGGATTTGGTCCAGGAAGCGCAGAAGCAGCCGATGACGCAGGAAAAGTTGGCTGCGCCACTGGAGAAGACAGGGGATACCCTATTCTATTTTGATCGTCTAAGGATTGAGATGGGGGAGAATATTTTTGTGCCGGTGGCCTGGTTAAATGAGATTCGCAGGGAGGCAATTGTGCAGCTGCAAGATCTGATTGCAGAGAGCTATCGAAGAGTCTTAAGCGATAGGTCAAAGGATATCCCTGCAGCTTTGAAGGAAGCAAGAGCCACTTCCAGGGGAATGAGTGTATCCGTTCAGACACAGGAGCAATTTAAAGAAGCGATCGCCTTCTCGCAGGTGACCAGCATTTATGCTGATTATGATAGCTTTTTACTTTCAGATATTACTGGAATTGCTGCAGAATCAGCGGCTGCAGGGAAGGAGCTCTACTTAAGTCTGCCGCATATTTGCAGGCTGGATATCTATGAAAGGTTAAAAAAGGAATTATCAGAGATAATAAAAAGAAAAGATATTCATGGCTTTCTGGTGAAAAATCTTGAAGAACTTGCACTTCTTCATTCGTTACAAAGCTATGAGCACGGAAAAAAGCTGATCTTAAATTATAATCTCTATACCTATAACAAAGAAGCAAAATGCTTCTTTGCAGAGCTTGATCGTCATAAAAAGCTTGGCATTATACGCTTTACAGCACCGGTGGAACTAAACTCTCAGGAGCTTGATACTCTTGGCATTGAGGATAGCGACCTGATTGTCTATGGCTATCAGGCAGTCATGGTATCGGCCCAGTGCCTGTATAAAAGCACCGAAGGCTGCAAGAAGTGTATCCAGGGTAATCAGGGAACACTGGTGGACCGTATGGGCAAAAGCTTTTATGTGAGGACTTACTGTAAGGGCTGTTATAACATACTATATAACGGACAACCCTTATCCTTGCTAAAATACAAGGAGGAGATTGAGCGCCTGAACCCGGCAGCCCTTCGCTTGGATTTTACCAGAGAGTCCAGGGGAGAAGTAAAGAGCATTTTAAGTGCTTTCCAAGCGGCGTTTTATGGGCAGAAGCAGAAGGTCGCTGAACCTGTTGATTATACAACGGGACATTTTAAGCGGGGGATTGAATAATAAAATCACAGTAAAAGTGCGATGATAAGTTACCGGACTTGGAGGTGATCCTTTGAACCTAGTTGTTGAACTCATCAAATATATGATGTTGCTTTTGATCGGTATCTATACCTACTATAGCTTTACGGTATTTCGATTTAAGAATAAGAGGCAGCAGGACAGGATCTATGGATTTTTGACTACGATCTTATTCGTACTGCACTTTATCGGATACTTTACCCTTTATATGCAAAGTGCTGATGTAAAAATGATTTATCTGTATGGCGGTGAAGTATTACTGCTTGTGTTTGTGCTGCTCTCGTATCAGGCGCTCTATCCGAAGCTGTCAAAGCTATTGCTGCGTAATATGCTGATGCTCCTTGTCATCGGCTTTATCATTCAGACAAGATTATCCTTTGATCGATCGGTAAAACAGGTACTCATTGTTGCCGGATCCTGTATCGTAAGTCTCATTGTTCCCTATCTGATGCACAAGCTGCAGGGAAACGCAAAGTATGGTTGGATCTACGGTGGGGTGGGAATTAGCATTCTCCTGCTTGTATTGATCATCGGAACCACCACCCACGGAGCTACCAACTGGCTGACCATTGCCGGGGTATCCATACAGCCCTCGGAATTTGTAAAGCTGCTATTTGTACTTAGTCTTGCGTCCTTGTTTGCCCAAGGGACCGATTTTAAAAGGGTCTGCTTCATATCTGTCATGGCAGGATTAAATGTGATCGTTCTGGTCCTGTCCAGAGACCTTGGCGGAGCTTTAATCTTCTTTGTAACATATATATTTGTACTTTATGCTGCATCCATGAGACCCTTGTACTTATTCTCCGGTCTGATTGGGGGAAGCTTGGCTGCCATTGCTGCATACCAACTGTTCGGTCATGTCAGGATACGTGTTTTGGCATGGACGAATCCCTTTGCTTATATTGATAATGAGGGCTATCAGATTACCCAATCCCTCTTCGCGATTGGTACCGGGGGTTGGTTTGGTATGGGCTTAAACAGAGGTTTACCTACCGATATACCGGTGGTTAGCAGTGATTTTATCTTTTCAGCTATATCGGAAGAGCTGGGCGGTTTATTTGCTATCTGTATCATAATGATCTATGCCAGCTGTTTTATCATGTTTATTAACATAGCCTTAAGGAAGGAAGATACCTTTCTCAGGCTTGTTTGTGTTGGATTCTCGGTGATGTTTGCCTTCCAGGTCATTCTGTCCATTGGCGGGGTGATTAAGTTCATCCCTTCCACAGGGGTTACCCTTCCATTGATCAGTGCCGGCGGAAGCTCTATTTTATCAGTGATCATCATGTTTATGATGCTTCAGGGTGTGTACCTGCCGGGAAGAAGATCCAGGGAAACAAATATGCAATCGTCTGCAGATACGGAGGGAAGCGTATGAGGCACATAAAGTTTATGCAGAAGGATAATAAGAGAGAGAATAAAAAGAAGCAAAAGAAAGAAAAGACAGCAAGGCAGGAAAGGTACGAAGAATACAAAGCTCAAGGAAAAGAAGAGCATGAATTGTCAGGAGAGCATGGTATATCAGGACAAAAGAGTATATCGGGACAGCACGGTATGTCGGGACGGAATAAAACACCTGAAAAAATCCCTGATCCGAAAAAACCTATATTCAATATTATCTATATCTTTCTGGGCTTCTTTGTAATTATGGCCGGATATTATACCTATTTCATCAGTATGAAAAGTGATGAAGTGATTAATAATAGCTATAATAAGCGTCAGGAGGTACTCTCACAACGGATCATCAGAGGTGACATTCTGTCTGCGGATGGTGAGGTACTTGCCCATACGAAAGTGGATGAGGATGGAAAGGAAAGCAGAGAATATCCCTATGGTGCTATATTTGCTCCTGTGGTTGGCAGAACCAGCAAGGGAAAGACAGGGATCGAGGAGTCGGAGAATATCCGTCTGCTCACCACCAATATCAATACCCTGGAGGTAATGTATTCCGATCTGTCGGGAAGTAAGAGCCCCGGAGATAATGTGGTGACCACACTGGATAGTAGGCTGCAGGAATTGGCCTATGAGGCCCTGGGCGACAACCGTGGGGCGGTTGTTGTACTGGAAGCTTCTACAGGCAAGGTACTGGCTATGGTATCCAAGCCATCCTATGATCCCAATACCATTGATGAAGATTGGGAGGAACTGGTGGCAGATGAGGATACGGAAGCAGCACTCATTAACCGTGCTACCCAAGGAAAATATCCGCCAGGATCTACCTTTAAGATACTGACGGCACTGGAATACATGAGGGAGAATCCTGCTTACCGTAAATATGATTACGACTGCGACGGCAGCATTGAATATGATGAAATGGTGATTCACTGCCATAACAATAAGGCACATGGTGAGGTTGACCTGGTGGACTCCTTTGCAGAATCCTGTAATACCTCCTTTGCCAATATCGGAAAAGGATTGGATATGACCGCCTTTCGCACTTTGGCAGAGAAGTTCCTCTTCAACAAGAGTCTTCCTGTCAATATGGCCAGCAGTGTCAGTAGCTTTGCCCTGGAGAAGGGAAGCTCAGGAATTAAGGAAGAGATGCAGACGGCCATTGGTCAGGGAAGAACGCTCATTTCCCCTCTTCATAATGCCATGATAACAGCAACGATTGCTAACGGCGGCGTAATGATGAAACCCTATGTGGTGGATCATATTGAGAATGCAGAGGGAGCGATTGTGAAGCGGTATTCCCCCTCCCAGATCGCTCGGCTTATGACTCCTGAAGAGGTGAACTACCTTGGTAAAATGATGCGTAAAGTTGTTACCGATGGTACGGCCAGCAAGCTGAAGAAGCTTAAGGTTGAGGTTGCCGGGAAGACGGGTTCAGCGGATAATTCTGCAGGAAAAGCACACTCCTGGTTCGTGGGTTATGCACCCTATAAGGATCCGGAGATCGTAATTAGTATAATTGTGGAAAATGTCGGTACCGGAAGTGAATACGCAGTGCCAATTGCACAGGAAATTATAAAAGAATATTTTAAATAATGGGCCAAAATGCTTGCTTCTGTAGTACATTTGACATGATGGCTAAAAATTGGTTGAAAATTTGTGCAAGTTGTTGTATACTTCTATCTAGATTAAGGATACACCAAAAAGCAGGAGGAATTGCGATGGTAGAAGCAACGAGCTGTGGTGGTGTAGTTATATTCAGAGGGAAGATTTTATTACTGTATAAGAATTACAAGAACAAGTATGAAGGGTGGGTGCTACCGAAAGGGACCGTTGAAGAAGGCGAAGAATATAAAGAAACAGCCATACGCGAGGTGCTTGAGGAAGCAGGAGCAACAGCTTCCATTATCAAGTATATCGGGAAGAGCCAATATTCTTTCAGCACACCGCAAAATACAGTATTAAAGGATGTTCATTGGTATTTAATGATGTCTGATAGCTATTACAGCAAACCACAAAGAGAAGAGTTTTTTATGGACTCCGGTTATTACAAGTACCATGAGGCTTATCACATGCTCAAATTTGCCAATGAGAAGCAGATATTAGAAAGAGCATATAATGAGTATATGGATTTGAAGAAAAGTAATTTATGGGGTAATAAGAAGTATTTCTAAAAAGCTGACAAAGGGATTGTATGCAGGTGATGAAGCGTACAATCCCTTTCTTACTGGAGTGCTGATGCGATCTTAGAGTTTCATTACCGGAGCCTCATTGCTGGGCAGAATAGGAAACAGAATGAAGCTTGGGAAGATTATTCAGCATATGATACAGATTGACCATGGTACCGAT
>JAJUHH010000206.1 GCA_029267975.1 Clostridiales bacterium | reverse complement strand
ATGATTACGGTCGCAGTAGATGCAATGGGTGGCGACAATGCCCCCGGCGAAATCATTAAAGGAGCGGTACTCGCAGTTCAAGAAAGGAAGGACATCAAAGTTATATTAACCGGTCCGGAAGATGTCATTACGAAAGAACTTCGTGAGTATGATTATGATAAGGAACGTATCGTGATCGTACATGCGCCGGAGATCATAAGCAACTGCGAAGCACCGGTTATGGCAATCCGCCGAAAGAAAAATTCCTCCATCGTTGTTGCATTGAACATGGTTAAGAATAAAGAAGCAGATGCTTTTGTGTCTGCCGGAAGTACCGGAGCCGTTTTAGCCGGAGGTCAGCTGATCGTTGGAAGAGTGGAAGGTGTGGAACGCCCGCCCCTTGCCCCTTTACTTCCCACCATGAATGGTGTATCTTTATTAATTGACTGTGGTGCCAATGTGGATGCCAGGTCCTCCCATTTGGTTCAGTTTGCAAAGATGGGTTCCATTTATATGGAGCATGTCTTAGGCATAAAGAACCCCAGGGTAGCCATTGTTAACAACGGAGCGGAAGAAGAAAAAGGTAATCAGTTAGTAAAGGAAACCTTCCCTTTACTTAAGAGCTGTACTGATATCAACTTTATCGGCAGCATTGAAGCTAGAGAAATCCCCAACGGTGCCGCGGATGTCATTGTCTGCGAAGCATTTGTGGGAAATGTAATTCTGAAGCTGTATGAAGGTCTGGGCGCAGCGTTTTTGAAAAAGATAAAAACAGGTCTTATGAGTACCCTAAAGAGTAAGATAGGAGCACTTCTTATTAAATCAGCTCTGAAGGAGACCATGAAAGACTTTGATGCCTCCAAGTACGGCGGGGCACCATTGCTTGGTTTGAATGGTCTTGTTGTGAAGACGCATGGAAATGCGAAAAGTGTGGAAGTCCGTAATTCGATTTTCCAGTGTGTAACCTTTACTGAGCAGAATATCAATGATAAAATCAGAATTAACCTAAGTAAAAACGAATAAATGAAAAGAAGGGTGAATGATCATGGAATTTGAAAAGTTACAAAAAATTATAAGCGAAGTACTTAATGTAGACGAAGATGAGATTACAATGGAGACCACCTTCGTTGATGACCTTGGCGCAGATTCTCTGGATGTTTTCCAGATTATTATGGGGATCGAGGAAGAATTCGATATTGAGATCGCAAATGAGGATGCAGAGAACATCGTAACTGTAGCTGATGCGATTGAACAGATAAAGAATGCTTTAAACTAATGTGTATTTTCACTGAATTATGAAAAACATAATTCGAAAGGCATAGTAATTGACGCCCAATCATTGCAGAGTAAGAGTAAGTTCACTCTTCAATGGAATCATGCAGATTTTATTGTGAAACTAAATTTGAGTTTTCACAGGTTTTAAATGATCAGTGGTATGAAAAAGCCCTGTGTATAAGGTTCGCCTTATCTATGGGCTTTTCATATAATCATGTCTTGTTGAAAGGAGGTATAGCCAGATAGAATGAAGATGCGAAAAAAAACAGATACAGCACTCCTTCAGCTGGAAAACATTCTGGGGTATCATTTTAATGATTCCTCCATTTTATTTCATGCCTTGTCTCACAGCTCCTATGCGAATGAAATGAGACTGAGCAAGGATAAGAGTAATGAACGGCTGGAGTTTTTAGGTGATGCCGTACTTGAGCTTGTTACAAGTGAATATGTGTACAAAGAATATACCGATTTGTCCGAGGGTGATCTGACAAAGCTCCGCGCCAGCATCGTTTGCGAGCAAACTCTGTCTTCTTGTGCCCGTGAACTTAGTATCGGTAAATTTTTATTCCTGGGAAAGGGAGAGGACAGTTCCGGGGGAAGAGAGCGTGATTCCATCCTGTCCGATGCTTTGGAAGCAATCATCGGAGCTATTTATTTAGACGGTGGTTTTACTAATGCAAAAGAGTTTATTACTAGCTTTATCTTAGCTAACTTAAATAATAAAGATCTCTTTTTCGATAGCAAGACTATCTTACAGGAAATCATCCAGAACGAGGACAATACGCAGCGCTTACGTTATAAGCTGATATCCGAGGAAGGTCCGGATCATAGTAAAACCTTTACCATAGCCGTATTGATCGGCAATGAAGAAATCGGTATCGGTAGCGGACGTACCAAGAAAGCGGCTGAGCAGGAGGCTGCTTACCAGGCAATACAAAAGCTGCGAAGTACGCCTGGAACATGAACCTGCCAGCGATAAATCAGATGGGAGACTATGAATGTATTTAAAGAACATTGAGGTTCACGGTTTTAAATCCTTTGCCAATAAAATTGTATTGGAATTTCATGATGGAATCACCGGAATTGTTGGCCCCAACGGTAGTGGTAAAAGTAATGTGGCCGATGCAGTACGATGGGTCCTGGGTGAACAAAGTGCCAAGCAGCTTCGTGGAGCCAAGATGGAGGATGTTATCTTCTCCGGTACACAGACACGAAAGCCGCTTGGTTATGCTTTTGTGTCCATAACCCTTGATAATTCCGATCACAAGCTGCCCATAGACTATGAAGAGGTAACCGTCGCAAGACGGGTATACCGTTCTGGGGAAAGTGAATACCTGATCAACGGCAGCCCCTGCCGATTAAAGGATGTCAATGAACTCTTCATGGATACCGGTATCGGTAAGGAAGGCTATTCCATTATCGGACAAGGCCAGATTGATAAGATCTTAAGTGGTAAACCGGAGGATCGCAGGGAGCTTTTTGATGAAGCTGCCGGTATTGTAAAGTTTAAAAGAAGAAAATATGCGGCGGAAAAGAATCTGGAGGAAGAAAAGTTAAATCTCTCCCGTATCACAGATATTATCAAGGAAATTGAGAAGCAGCTGACTCCTTTGGAGAAGCAGTCCGCGGTTGCCAAGGTTTACTTAAAGCTGAAGGAAGACCTTAAGAGCCTGGAAGTAAACCAGTTTCTGAAGGAATATGAAAGACTGCGCAGCCAGAAGGAACAGCTGGAGGAGAAATTAAGCATTGCAAGCTCTGATTATGAGCATGCAAAGCTAGATTATGAAAATACCAAGGATGAATATATAAGACTGGAACAGCAGCTGGAGGAATGCGACGCTGTCATCGAGGAAGATAAGAAGCTCTATAATGAGCTAAAGCTTGGCAAAGAAAAGGCCGAGGGAGAGATTAAGGTTCTTCAGGAACAGATCACTTCCCAACAGCAAAATGATATTTACATAGAAAACAGAATCAAGACTAACCGTCATGAAATAGAGCTGAAGAAAGCAGAGGAAAGCGGCTATCTTGCTGAGAAGGCGGGCATTGATGAGAAAATATCCGGTATGGATGACCTGCTTAGTGCAGCTTTGGAGGAATTAAATCAGATTAAGGAGAACATCGCCAGGTACACCAAGGAAATAGAGGAATGCAACAACAGTATCTTTGAACATCTGAACATTAATTCCGGCATTAAAAGCAATATGCAGCGTTATGAGACCATGCTGGAGCAGAACACCCTTCGTAAGGCGGATCTCAATCAAAGAATACTCAAAAATAAAAGTGAAGAGTGCTTGTATGTGGAAGCCATCCAGGCCGGAGAAGAAGCTTTAAAGCAGATATCGGAGCTGATTATCAGTGCTACTGAGAACAGTAACAGGATCGAGAAGGAGATTAGTGATGCGCAAAGCGCCATTGATAGCTTAAATGCAAAATATAATCAACTGCAGATGACTTATCTGGGTGAAAAATCACGCCTGGAATCCTTAATGAATCTCACGGAACGCTATGAGGGTTATGGGAATAGTATCCGCAAGGTAATGGAGCGAAAAGCCCAGGTGCCCGGCATTATTGGTGTAGTTGCAGATATCATCAAGGTTGACAAAGCCTATGAGACAGCCATTGAAACTGCCCTTGGTGGTTCCATTCAGAATATTGTAACGGATAATGAAGTAACCGCCAAAAATCTCATTCAGTATTTAAAGCAAAATAAATTCGGTCGTGCCACCTTCCTTCCCCTGACCAACATGACTGCAGACCGCTGCTTCAACAATGATAAGGTTCTGAAGGAAACCGGTGTGCTTGGCCTTGCAAGCTATCTGGTGGAAGCAGACAGGAAATTCGATGCCTTAATTGATTATCTTCTTGGCCGTATCCTGGTAGTTGATCATATCGATCATGCAAGCATGATTGCCAAAAAATATAATTACACCCTGCGTATTGTTACACTGGAGGGTGAACTTCTTACGCCCGGTGGTTCCATCTCCGGTGGTGCTTATAAAAATGCCAGCAATTTGCTGGGTAGACGCCGAGAAATAGAGGAACTGGAAGAGGCGGTAGCTGCTCTTGATAAAGAAGCAAAGGAACTTCTTCTTGCTAGGGACCAGGCGCGGGATAAGCGAAGCAGCTTGCGCCAGGAGCTGGAAGAGGTAAAGGCCCTGTTACAGGAAAGTTTTATAAAGCAAAATACGGCAAAGATGAACTTAGAACGTGAAAAGGTGAAGAAGGCTGAATCTGAAGCTGTTTATCAGGAATATCTGAAGGAGCTTCAGGAGATTGAGCTTCAAGCCAGAGATCTAAGGGATAATCTTTCAAACCTGAGCGAAACCCTTGCCCAGAATACCCAGTTAAACAAAGAGAAGGAAGCCCAGATTGAACAGCTGACCCTAAGGCTTGAGCAGGAAAGGAAGAAGGAAGAGCTTGCTAGTGAGAAGGCCTCCGCCCTCAAATTAGAGCTTTCCACCTTAGAGCAGAGCAATCAGTTCATTCTGGAGAATGTAAAGCGTGTCAAGCGTGAGATTGAAAGGCTCTATGAAGAAGAGGAAGCGCTGAAGGCTGATATCCTGAAGTCTTCTAAGGTAATCGAAGAGAAGAGGGAACTTATCCGACAGACAGAGGAATTAATCGCTTCCTACCATACAAGAATCATAGAGCTGGAAGAAAAGATCAATCTAAAAAGCGCTGAGCGGGAACATATTACCAGCATCCATAAAAACTTCTTTAGCAAGCGGGAGGAACTGTCCAACAGGATGACAGAGCTTGATAAGGAATGCTTCCGTTTAAACAGTCAGAGAGAGAAGATGATTGAACAGTCCGATCTGCAGATGAGCTACATGTGGGAAGAATATGAATTAACTTATACCACAGCCTCCGAATATCCCATTGATGAAGAACTGAACCTCCCTCAGGTGAAGAAGATGATCGCTGAGATCAAGGGTAAGATCAAAGAACTTGGCGATGTTAATGTCAATGCAATTGAGGATTATCGCAGCCTGTCCGAACGTTATGAGTTCCTTAGCAATCAGAGGGAGGATCTAATTAAGGCTGAGGAAGCACTCCAGCAGATCATCACTGAGCTGGATACTGAGATGAGGCTTCAGTTTGCAGAAAAATTCAAGGCCATCAATGCTGAGTTTAATGTGGTCTTTAAGGAGTTATTCGGTGGAGGACAAGCTGATCTTGAGCTGACGGAAGGAGAAGACATTCTTGAAGCAGGCATCCGTATCAATGCACAGCCTCCGGGCAAGAAGCTTCAGAACATGATGCAGCTATCCGGTGGTGAGAAGGCATTAACGGCAATTTCCTTATTATTTGCCATCCAGAATCTAAAGCCCTCACCCTTCTGTCTGCTGGACGAGATTGAAGCAGCCCTGGACGATTCCAATGTGGGCCGCTTTGCTAAGTACCTGCATAAGCTGACCAGGGATACGCAGTTCATCATCATCACCCACCGAAGGGGTACCATGGCGGCT
>JAJUHH010000205.1 GCA_029267975.1 Clostridiales bacterium | reverse complement strand
TCATTACCTGATTCATACCACTACGGATGGTTACATCGTCCCCATACTTCGATTGAATCTCAATTGCCACTGCATTGACATCAGAAAGCTTTGCAAAATCAGCAGTAACGGAAAAATCACTGGCTGACAGCTTATCGACAAGAGAACGTCTGGCCGCAACAGTAAAATCAATCGTAGCCCCCTCAACGATATCATATACCATACCAAGGGATTTGATGGCATCCTCATTGACGATCCTTACAGGAAAATCATTAAATGGCTTCGTCTTAATGGGATCCTCCATATTCGTAATCACCAGCCATAAAATGGCGGCAAGAATCACGGAAAGAATTTTTAAGCCGATATTATTAGTCAACTTCTCTTTCATTCTTAATTCGTCCCTTCCACAACTTTAATCGCTTGGGTTCTATGGATTTATGCTGTACATCTGCAAGCTTTGCCTTCAGATAATCACCATCAATGTTACGGATCAGTTTTCCTCCTTTTGCTATGGACACTTTACCGGTTTCCTCTGATACAATAATGGTCAGACTGTCTGTTACCTCACTGATCCCGATACCCGCACGGTGTCTTGTTCCCAGATCCTTACTCAATTGCATATTATCAGATAGGGGAAGATAGCAGGTCGCAGCAACAACACGATTACCGCGCAGAATTACCGCACCGTCATGAAGTGGTGTATTATGCTCGAATATATTGATCAGCAACTCGCTGCTGATCAAGCTGTCAATGTAAATTCCTGTGCTTTCAAAATCACTCAGGGGTATATTATCTTCTATGACAATCAGGGCACCTGTTTTTGTCCTTGCCAATTCAAAGGTGGCACGGACAATCTCGTTTAAGGTGTGATCAGAGAATTTCTCATTCTTGTCCGTATCATCAAAGGTAATAATGGATTTTACCAGATTCTTCTGGCCTAACTGCTCCAGCGCCTTGCGGAATTCCGGCTGAAATACGATGATAATAGCGATAATACCAACATTAATTGTATTCTTAATAATCCAAAGGATTACATTCAGTTTAAATACATCTGCAACAAGCCAGAAGATCATGACTACAACCAAGCCCTTCACCAATGACCAGGCTCTTGTGTTCTTAACCCATTTTACAACATGGTAAATCAGAAATGCCAGAATGCATACTTCAATGATATCGGTAGCAGTTATCTTGGGAACCGATCTCCATAACAATTCTTTGATGATATCTCTGATTGTCTCCATTTACCTTCTCTCCTACTGCAATATGTTTGCTTATTCGCAACTTGTCACACTTAGTTGTCTGTTTTATTCTTTCGATCAGTCCTGACGTCTGTATAAATGAAATCGTCCTTACTATCGTTATATGCATCCTCTTCCTCGTCGTATTCCTCATCCTCTTCGTCCCCACTGTGGTAGCCGCCTTTTGCAAGGCTCTGGGACATATCCTTGACATTAATATGCTTTACCTTCATCTGAGGCGTTGTTACCGTTACCTTGGGTACAGCCTTGACATAGTAGTAATACACATCATCTTCAAATTGTGCATGCTCCACACCGGAATAATCCAGGGTAAGCTGGGAGAAATGGATTACTAACACAATAGCCGCAGAAACAATCGTTCCAAGAATCATAGCCAGAATTTGGTCGGATTTATCCAGGATTACATTGCTGATTAAAAAGCCCAGCACACAGGTCAAAGCTCCTGCTGCGATGGAAATCTCAAAGGCATAATCAAATCTCATTTTTCTGACATAATAAACCACTAGTAAAACCAAAGCAAAGATTACCATAGTCATAATCATCTGCTTATTGCCCTTCAGATTGTCAATAACATTGGTGTATAACATAAGAATATCATCTACCGAATTATTGACCTGGGTATTGACTGCTGCCTTTACCAACTGGAATATATAATAGACCAGAACACCGCATACTGTCGGAACGATGGTGATAGGCGCTGCTATTATACCAAGCAGCATAGGTATAACATAGGGTATCTTTAAAATATATAACACCGGTATGGCCAATATCACATAACCATACTGAGGTGTGAATCTGGCAAACATAAAATATATGATCAGTAATAAAAGTACGATTAAAATCGAAAGCAGCGGTGATGCATAATATACATGAAGGGCAGCCACCACTGTTGCTAAGAGCACCATAATGGAGGATGGGGTAAAAGCACAAAGTAAGGACAGGGCCAGTACCACAGGTAATGACTCCAGACGGGGATCAAAGCCAATCTCCTTGTTGATTGTAACAAAAGAGATCAGAGCAAAGATAAATTTTACAACCGGGTTGATATAGATGTCATGTGTTTGATAAAAATTTTTAACGCGTTCTCTAAATACCAATAAAGGCATCATTTTGTAATCCTCCTAAATTATGACTCGGTGTTCTCGTCATTGTATACCTTGTTCAAGCGCTTTAAAAGCTTATAATACTTGGAAAGCTTCTTGCGGGAGATATCGTATTTAATCGAATATCCTACCCAGGCTACCAACCCATAGAGGGATGCTACAATCACGTAGATGCCCAGGACATAGATGCTCAGCGTCCGATAATCCAAGGTAACAGCATTGGCAATCAAATACTCCGATTTATACATAAAACTCAAAAGCAAAATGCATATATAGCCCACGGTCGCACAAATAATGGATTTGATCACCTGATATCTGACATAATCTGTTTTATAGTATTTACTTAGACGAATATCTTCTTTTCCCTCTTTTGTTTCATAGAGGGCAAGCTTTGTCATAAGTCTGACTTTGTTCGTATTCAGCATAGATAACTCCAATTCTTGTACATATTTAAGTTAATTATATCATAAGTGATAAGCAATATCGAGATTTTTTTTCTTATCTGGAAATTTTAGATATATTCCACAAACAATTACTTCATTTGTGTATTCATATAAATAGAGGATATGCTCTAAATTTCTTTAGAGAATATCCTCTACTTCTCAACATTTGATGCAGTTAAAAGCTTATCGTTAGCTAATAGTACCCCCCTTAGATAAAGGGTCTGCGATCCAAAACCAGCTTAAGGGGCTTGTCTGTAATCACACTGCCTGGTAAAAATCTCTGTAATTCCGCCACACAGCAGATTGCGCCGAATAATAAATGTAAATCATCCATTTTGGCAGAGGTATCCGGATCCAGGCTCATTAAGTAGTCCAAATATTTATCCGCAAAAGCTGTTATTACCTCTACACATTACTCAAAGCGATGAGTACACTGACGCACTGATCTGGTGATGCAGTATACCCAATCGATCTCCAGAAAGTTCACATTCTGTCCAAAGCCAGCCTGCATTTCATTTTTGTAATACATGTCCAGGCAGCTGTCTATCATCTTTTTGGGATATCGCAAAGGCATTTTGGCATGCTCGTGATTGAATAAATAGTGGAAGCTGCCTGCCATATGCTCATACGCCGGCTTATCTCCTGAGGTGGCGCAGTCCTTTCTCCATAATCCGGTCACCGGATCAGCCTCATTCCATAGCCATTCGAAATACCAATGGTTCCATTCCGGTGTTGCTTCTCCTGCATTGTTTAATGCTGCATAAATACCTGCCCCTCTGTGTGACATTTGCCATGGTGTACCTTTCCAGTCCAACTCCTCCAGAAACTTGTATAATCCCTCTTTTGTCTTATAAGGTTCCAGTGCAGTTATCTTGTATAAGGGTTCTGCATCAAGTAATTCCAATGCTGCCACACAATGTGCCGTTGTATGTATGGGATGGTGTGTTTCTTCAACAAACAGTCCGGTTTCCGGATCCTGCATGTCCTGAAGCACACGAACCATTGCCTGTCTCTTCTCCACATCCTTAGGGATATCGCCAATGGTATATAAAATATTGACCGCATCTGCGCACCCATATTCATTGAGCCCCATTTTTCTGTCTGTACCATCTTCCATAATCCATCTGGCATAAGCACCCTCAGAGATCTTATGCCTTTCGATTACTTTTCTGACATTATTAATGAAATGGTTCACATCTTTCTTCATGTTATTACCATCCTAAAATCTTCAGATATTCACGACTACGACGTGCTGCCTCCAGGCATCCCAGTCCATAGTGCTCATCCTGCTCAACAACCACCCATTTTGCTCCTACTTTGGCTGATGTATCAAGTATTGGTTCCCAAATCTGCTGACCAAATCCAACAGGACGGAATTCAAAAAAGCCTGTTTCCTCCTTATCCTCTTCGGTTTCTATACCGATCAGCTTATAAAGATTTTTGGGATTGCCTTCCTTTATGAAATCTTTCAAGTGGATGATCTCACACCTTGCACCGTACTTTTTAATATATTCCTTGGGATCCTGACCGGCAACCTTGATCCAACAGGTGTCCGGCTCAACCATGAGTATATCTGCAGGGATCTGCTCATAGATATCGTCTAAGCCGAAACGGCCGTCCGGAAGTACAATGAATTCAAAGTCATGGTTATGATATAAAAGCTTTAATCCGTATGTCTTCATGAGTGTACCGATCCGCTTCATCTCGGCAATTACAGTTTCATATCCTGGAGTAAGATGGCGGTATTCCTCCGGAAGATACGGTACTACTATGTATTGACAGCCGATCAAAAGATAATCCCTGGCAACCTTGTCTGCATCCTCCATAAGTTCAACGATCGGTACATGAGCAGAAATTGGAACAAGACCGATCTGCTTCAGTGTGTCACGTACATATTCCGGTGTAAGACCGTAAAGCCCTGCCAACTCGACACCATCATACCCCATATCCTTAATGCTTTGCATCACTGACCTGAAGTTCTCCGGTGTGTTTTCCAAGAGGTTACGTAATCCATAGACTTGAATACCGACAGGAAGTTTTTTCATGTTATTACCTACCTTTCTGATTATATTTTGGAATAGTTATGAAATATCATAGCATATGTGCTATCTTTAGTACTTAATTTATCAATATATTTACTCAGACCATTGATAGGGGTAAACTAGCCTGTAAAGGAAGAAGCCTGAACTAACAAAGTCACACCTTTTATAATTATTGTGCTACTCCAAAATCGTAGCGAAGATAATCTGGCAATTCCTCATTCATAAGAATATCATATAAATAAGTAATATTATATTTGCCCGTCTGGGAATCCACCTTCTTCTGTATACGTTCGTTTGACAGTTTCCCATATACCTTCTGAAGAATGTCTTTAATAAAATACATACATCTAATCACATTGGGATCGTTAATAATTGTATCATTCTCTACCGGATTATTGTTAATAGGGTTATTACCGTCTGCAATTCTTTGTGCATATATAATTGCTGACTTAAGTTTTTTCAGATCAATCTGTTCCATAGCGCCTCACCTCCTTAAAGCACATGTTCAATACCGTTATCATAATTTTAGTCCATGAAAGAAACAATCTCAATCACTATTTTCATTTTTTGTAAATGTTGATTTAACAATATGCTATAGAAAAAGTGGTGACTATAATCACCACTAGTTTGTATCAATTATATTTATATCTATCACTTCTTGAAGGGATAAATTAAATTCACCTTATCATACTCTATCTATAAACACTAATTTACACACCCATGTCACTTTAGTAGTTCCTGATATCCTCCAACATTTGTTCACCTCAATACCACTTCTTCCCCTTATTCCTTCTCCAACCTTCCGCTGCCTTGGCAACACGCATATAATCATTGGTCAAGATGGTATCAATGCCACTCTCAAATAATGCAGCAACCTCGTCAGGCTCATCGGACCAGAATAAGTTACATAGGATTCCATG
>JAJUHH010000204.1 GCA_029267975.1 Clostridiales bacterium | reverse complement strand
GGGATTAAGGCTACGGAATATGCCAGCGTACGAAGGAAGGCGAAGAATAAAGCAGCAAACAATATTCTCCAGGGCTTCCACTGTCCAAAGATCATAACGGCAAGTGCCAGGAAACCAAAGCCTGCCACACCGGTATGTCCGTTGACATTACCATCCATGACACCCACGGAATAGAAGAAACCGCCGATACCGCCAAGAATACCGGAGATAGCCACACCGCAGTGTCTCATAAAATGAACATTAATGCCTACAGAATCCGCCGCATGGGGATGCTCACCGCAGGCACGCAGACGGAGGCCGAATCTGGTAACATAAAAGATCACAACCGAGATCAGCAGCAGCAGGAAGCCGATATATATTGTAATATAGGTGTTCTTAAAGAATAAATCACCTAAGACGGGGATCTTGCCCAGCAGCGGAACCTCCTTCATATAGAAGTTGACAGAGGTTGTAATACCGTCACTGTTAAACTTCATTTTTGAGAAAAGAAGGATGACTGCGGGAATTAACATATTTAATGCGGTTCCTGTAATCGTCTGGTCTGCTTTCATATTCACCGCTGCTAAGGACAAGAGCATGGAATACAGGATACCTGCCACAGCAGCAACAAGCATAGCGATCAGCAGAATAATCTGACCATTCATGCCTGTGGCCTGGGTTAAGTATACTGTCAGACATCCAAAGAATGCACCAAAGAGCATAATACCTTCCAGTGCAATATTAATAACACCGCTTCGTTCGCTGAACATTCCTCCCAAGGCTACCAAGAGCAAGGGAATTGCAACGGGAAGCATATTCTGAACTAAATAGTATACTGTATTCATGCCTTAGCCCCCTTTCTGCGAATTTTCTTAATGAATCTGGTGAAAGCAGCATTCATAATCAATGAAAAAGCGGAGAAATAAATAATAACCGCGATTACGATATCAATGATCTCCGGCTTATACCCCAGTAAGCTTGCCAGAGTACCGCCTCGCTGAATATGTGAAATAAAGATTGATGAGAATATAATTCCTATGGGATTGGAAGCTCCAAGGAGGGCAACCGCAATACCCGTAAAACCGTTGGCAGCGATTACGCTGATGGGTTCATAGGTCATACTGCTTCCCGCTATGGTGGAGGGAGCCAGGATATAGAAGGCACCGCCCAGACCGGATAGACCACCTGCAATCACCATGGTAAGGATTGTATTTCTTTTATCATTCATACCGGCATATTTGCTGGCAAATTTATTAAAGCCGGTTGCCTTCAGTTCATATCCGAAGGTGGTCTTGTTCAATGTAACATAAAGCAGGACTGCAATGATAATCGCGATAAAGATGGAAACATTTACATTGGAGTTCTCTACACCCAGGGAAGGCATCTGCGCCGAAGCCGGCAGATATGCAGTTCTTGTCTTCATGGCAACGTACATGGTTCCATTGTTTTGAACAAGCATGTCCACCAGATACATTCCGATATAGTTGAACATAATGGAGGTAATAACCTCATTTACATTACAAAGCGCTTTTAGAATACCCGGGATGCAGCCCCACAGCATACCACCGATTAAGCCTGCAAGTACACAGATCACCCAATGAAGCCCATCGGGAACCTTCCACATAAAGCCAACATACATGGCAAAAAACATACCCATGGTATACTGTCCGGAAGCACCGATGTTAAATAAACCCATTTTGAATGCAAAGCCAACAGATAGACCTGTCATTAAAATAGGGGTTGCAAAGTAAAACACATCTCCAAGTCTGCTAAAGCCGCCGAATAATACTCTGCTAAAGCCTTGTCCTGCATTCGCCGGAAGTGCAATCACCATAACCAGGAAACCAAAGATCAGGCCAAGCACAATCGCAAGTAAGGCCGCAGTAAAGGTTGAGAAACCTTTTGAACCTGTTAATGTCCTTAACCGGCTGGGAGAAAATAATTTATTCTGCATGTTCTTTCTCCTTTCCTATGTTACGTTTTGCGCCGGACATGTAGAGTCCTAATTTTTCTACTGTCACCTTCTTCGGGTCAAGCTCACCAACGATCTCACCCTCATACATAACCAAGATTCTATCACTGACATTCATAACCTCATCCAGCTCCAGTGATACCAGGAGAACTCCCTTGCCTTCATCCCTGTTATGAACCAATTGCTTATGAATAAATTCAATGGCGCCCACATCCAAACCACGGGTCGGCTGCACTGCGATCAGAAGCTCGTGCTTCTTATCCAGCTCTCTTGCAATAATTGCTTTCTGCTGATTACCGCCGGACATACTGCGGGTAATGGTGATGGGTCCCTGTCCGCTTCTAACGTCATACTGACCGATCAAGCGCTGCGCATAGGAACGAACCTCTGCTTTTTTGATGAAGCCATGCTTCTGAAATTCCGGCTGCCAATAACGCTGTAATACGATATTATCCTCCAGAGTATAATCCAATACCAGACCGTATTTGTGACGATCCTCAGGAATATGGCTAATACCTGCCTTAGATCTCTTACGGATGGAAGCCTTGGTGATATCCCTACCCTGAAGGTGAATCTCGCCTGAGCTCATCTTCTCAAGGCCGGTAATTGCGGAGATAAGCTCTGTCTGTCCATTGCCTTCAATACCAGCCAGGCACACAATCTCTCCTGCCCTTACTTCAAAGGACACACCCTTCACCGCATGCTTTTTGCTTGTTCTGGAAGGTACGGAGACATTCTTTACAGACAGGACCACATCCTTCGGCTGAGCCTCCTCCTTATCCACAGTAAAGCTGATCTGCCTGCCAACCATCATGTGAGATAATTCTTCCTTGCTGGTATTCTTTATTTCAACAGTTCCGATACATTTTCCTTTGCGAAGCACGGTACAACGATCGGCTACCGACATAATCTCGTTTAATTTATGCGTAATAAACAGAATAGATTTACCTTCTCTGGCAAAGCCTCTCATGATCTCCATCAGTTCATCAATCTCCTGAGGCGTCAGGACGGCAGTCGGTTCGTCAAAAATAAGAATATCATTGTCACGATATAGCATTTTTAAAATTTCAACACGTTGCTGCATTCCAACGGAAATCTTCTCAATCAGGGCATCAGGATCAACCTGAAGTCCATATTTCTTACTTAAGGCCATTACTTTCTCTCTGGCTTCCTTCTTCTGCAGAAAACCAAGCTTATTTGGTTCCACACCCAGAATGATGTTTTCCAGAACTGTAAATATCTCAACTAGCTTAAAATGCTGATGTACCATACCAATACCAAGACTATTGGCATCATTAGGGTTGTTAATCTTAACAACTTGGCCGTTCTTTCTGATCTCACCCTTCTCTGCCTGATACAGACCGAAAAGCACACTCATGAGAGTGGATTTACCGGCACCGTTCTCTCCCAGCAGCGCATGAATCTCACCCTTCTTTAATTGAAGGGTAATATCATCATTGGCTATTATTCCGGGAAACTCTTTTGTAATATGAAGCATTTCGATAATATAATTTTCCACGTTAACCTCACCATGATTAATAAGTTATTGGTACGAATAACACTTTTAAGGGGGAAAAGGTAGCTGCCTTTTCCCCCTTGAACTTACTGACATAAGGCTCAGGCCATTATGCTATATAACACTCATAAGTCCATCTCATCGCTTGTGCCTGCAGTAATCAAAAAGTGAAAATGCTCTGCACAAAGTCAATCTGCAATTACTGTCTTGTGGTAACAGTAACCTTAGCTAAACCAAGACCAGATTTTAACTCATCAGCTGTTGCATAACCATTGGCATCTGCAATTGTGATAGTTCTAACCGGGGTTTTGCTTCCATCTGCAAGAGTCTTATATACTTCATCATAAGCTGCCTTATCAAAGGATTTGAAGCGGTCAAATGCATTTCCGTTAGCATCGCCAATAACTTCGGTAGGAAGACCTACACCGTTATTTGCTGCATTGAAATAGGTTTTCTTACCTGCATAGGTATCCCAAGAGTTTGTCTTATAGATAGACTCAAGTACTGCATAAACGGAAGCGCCAAGGCCCTTTGTAGCGGAAGTGATTACTGTCTCACTATCATATCTCTGGTCTACGTCAACACCGATAACCTTTGCACCAGCCTCGGATGCAGCAGCCATAACGCTCTTACCTACAGAACCACCGCAAGCGAAGATAACCTCTACACCTTCCTGATACATGGTCTTTGCAGTAGCCTTGTTAGTATCTGTCTCAGCAAAGTCACCGGTATAGTGATAGATTACAGAAACGGAACCATCAGCCATACCAAGGTCGGCTGCAGCAGCCTCAGCACCCTGAAGGAAGCCATAACCGAAAGCCTGAACTGCAGGAACAGCCATACCACCCATGAAGCCAAGTTTGGTATAGCCATCCTTTACAGCAGCATAACCAGCTAAATAACCGGACTGCTCTTCAGCATACATAATGCTGGCAACATTGCTCTTTGTCTCATAGGTTGCATAATCTGCTGTATGAGGTTCACCGTCCAGCAGGATGAATTTTACATCAGGATATTTTGTCTGAGCTTCGTAAATCGGTACTTCAAATAAGAAGCCGGGTGTAACAATAACTTTAGCACCACCGGAAACAGCATTATCAATTGCTGCCAGGTAACCCGCATCGGAAGCCTCTTCAGGCTTGATATACTGATGTGTAATATTGTTTTCTTCAGCGAACTTCACAACGCCTTCCCAGGAACCCTGGTTAAAGGACTTGTCATCAATATTACCTTTGTCTGTGATTAAAGCAATTTCTGAACCGGTACTGCCAGAAGTATTTGTGGGAGCTGTGGTTGTTGTACCATTATCTCCTGCAGGTGTACCGTTGTTGTCTGTCTTAGTTCCGCAGCCTGCCAGTGCAAGGGTCAAAACCAAAACCATTACTACTGATAAAATTTTCTTCATAGATCTTCCTCCTGAATTAATATAATCACCCGGAAATCTTCCGACTTCAGAAAATTTCCGGGACAACCATTACAGATGAATAATACCATATAAAGGCATAAGATTCAAGATATCCGATATTAATACTTACCTGTTTTTTTATAATGACTTTAATCTTTTAATAATCATAGCCGCCAAAATGCCGATTAAAGCTCCGGTTACCACGCCGGATACCAGTAAAAAAGGCAGATAATAAATGATTTTTATATTTTCAACTACAAAAATTGATACAATGATCTGTCCTATATTATGTGCAATTCCACCAATTATACTTACACCGGTCATGCTGAATAATTTGGTTTTTTTAAAGATTACCATCATTAACCAGCTTAGCATACCTCCTGCCAGCGAAAACATCATGGTAGATGGGTTGCCGAAGGTAAATCCGACCAATATGATACGAAGGAGGGATAAAGAAAAGGCTTCTTTTACCCCCATCTTATATAATGCCACAATCACCACCAGATTAGCCAGGCCCATCTTAATGCCCGGGATGGATACGGATAGCGGAAATAAGCTTTCTATATAACTTAAAATAAATGCCAATGCCACAAGCAGCCCATACAGGGCAATCCTTTTCGCTCTCATCCCGACTCCTTACTGTGCAATAATGTCGACATCATTGTCTTCACCGGCTGTGATCTCCAGTACCACTCTGTTGGGGATACATACAATTGTCTCATTATTATAATGAATTTTGGCATGCTTCACACACACCTTATCCGGACAGTTGGCTTGGGTCATGTCCACATATCCGTCCTTGATCACAAAGGTATTGATCTCGCCATGCTCCCCCTCCAGGGAAAAGGTGGTGTCCTCATCCAGGGAAAAGGTCTTATATACTTCTCCCCCCACGGTCACAAGAACCTGACTGCCTTCCTTCTTGGTGAGATTCATGAAGGCAAAGATGCCAATTACCAGTATAATTACAACTCCGACTAAAATCAGATCATTCTTT
>JAJUHH010000203.1 GCA_029267975.1 Clostridiales bacterium | reverse complement strand
TTCATCAAATTTTTCTTGGCAATTTTGAAAAATATCTGCCAAAGAAAGCTGTTTATATGATATCATATATTATATAACTCCTTTCGGTTTTTGGTAGAGTTGTTTCTTGTCAATTCAATTTTACCATAAATCCGTGAGGAGTTATATTGTTTTATTAAAAGAAATATCCCGTATTTATGCGGGTTGTGGCGTTTCGCAAACGCTTATATGATATATGTATGAAAGAAGGAGACAGGTGAATGGATCATCTGTCTCCTTCTTTATGCGGGAGCTTATCTTAAACTAATTCCCGGTTTGGAGATGTTCTTTAGTGCATCCTCTGCGCAATCCTGACAGGCAGGCTCCAGAGAGATGTCACCTAAGGCAACGATTCCGATCAGACTGTTATTCTCGACGACTGGAAGCCTTCGGATCTGACGGTCGCTCATAATTCTTGCTGCATCATTGACATCCGTCTCAGGATTTGCAAATATAACATCCTTGGTCATGATGTCACCCACTCTCTGGTGAACATCCTGCCCGGATGCCACAGACCTGACAGCGATGTCTCTGTCGGTAACGATACCTATGATTTTATCGTCGGTACAAACCGGAATTGAACCGCAGTTATACTGCTTCATTAACTGAGCGGCGCGTTCCACGGTGTCATCGGATCTAAGACATGCAATATCTTTGGACATAATGTCTCTTACCTTCAAAAAAATCACCTCCGGTAATAGTGTGCTCCGGAGCTGCTTGTTCTATCAAGGTAAATTATGAATTCCTACTGAATCATTCATCATCATAGCATTCCTTGTAGGACTCGGAATAAGGATGCTTTTTGCAATCGTATTTTTCAAGGGGCTCAGGTCCTCTGGCAACCCTGCGTTCTATGCGGACCATTCCGTTGTCATCCGCAACCGTCCTCCATTCTACCATGAGGATTTCCCCGTTGATGATCTCAATTCCTGTAATGCCCCGGGTGCGGACGCAGCAGCCGGTATTAAAATAAGGCAATTCACCACTTTTGGGAAACTTCTGCCGGTGGGTATGCCCGCAGATCAGCATCATTTTATATTCTCTGATCCACTTATTGTAGGCTCGCTCCACCTTATGACGCTTAAAGAGGTTTTTGGCCGGGCTGGCAGGGTTCTCAAAGCCTACCACATGCATAAAACGCCAAAAATACCGCAGCAGAAACATGGAGAGACGCCAGAACTGATCGTTCATAAAGTCTCCCTGATGACCGTGCACCACCAGAATTTCCTGTCCGCTGGGTTCATATTTAAGCACCAGGGCTTCATGAACCTCCAGATCCCGAAAGAGGTCTACTCTTTTCTGATTATATTCGTCATAGAAGGTAAAGTAGTTGTCACGGACATATTTTTTTGATTTCAGATAAATATTATGATTACCATACAGGATGATCAGCCGTCCGCTGTCATGATATTTCTTCATAGCGATAAAGATATCGGAATGGGCTATCCTGATATGCTTAAAGTTGGAATATTCCCAAAGCTCATCCCCATCGCCTACCTCCACATAGTAATAGCCCTGATTATGATAGTAATTAAGCGCATGTAAAAAGATGCTTTGATTCCTGGTAAAGCCGTCCGATACACTGTCATCTCCACGGTGGATATCACTGAAGAAGATGAATTTTGAATTCTGGTCAAAGGGCACAACCTTTGCATTTTGATAAGCCTTGGTCAAGCGGTTATTCGTACGCATTTACAGATCCCCTTTTGATAGTATGGGCATAAGAACGGAAGTCTGTTAATTCCGTTTATCTAATAGTATGATGCTTTTTGTACAATTCTATGATTCTCAGTGCTTGGGAATGTAGTATTTGATACATCCGCTTAGGATGTCTTGCGAAAATAAGGAAGGTAGTGGTAAACTAAAATCTGGCAAGACAAAATATATATAACCATGTGCATAAATTATATAAGCATAATTGCAGAAACGGAGGCCAAACATGAACAGATCCCTGGAGATTCTTATTATTACCTCATCCATCTTTCATGTAACAAAGGAACATGAAGCAATGATCAGAGGCTTAGCAGCAGACATAAATCTTACTGTAACGGAGCCTGGAAATTTAACCGATCAAATGCTTGCTGACGCAGAGATCGTCTTTGGCTGGTTAAGCAAGGAGCAGCTTGAGAAGGCGGTCAGCTTAAGATGGCTTCAGCTTCCCAGTGCGGGAGCAGACGGCTTTACCAACAAGGAAAGCTATCATAACAGCGATATCCGGGTGACCAATTCCAGTGGGGTCTATGGTATTCCCATTGCAGAGCATGTCTTCGGTATGATCTTATCTCATAATCGCAATCTGCAGGAGTCTGCCTATCATAAGTTAGAGAAGAAATGGCATCGCAGTTGGGAGACTAAGGACTTCTATGGTTCAACCATGGGTATCCTTGGCCTGGGGGATATTGGTACTGAAGTTGCAAAACGGGCCAAGGCCTGGGGTGCCAGGGTTCTGGCGGTAAAGCGGACCATGACTCAGGTGCCGGATTACGTGGACTGTCTTTATTCCATGGAAGACTTAGATGAGGTATTAAAGCAATCAGATTATCTGGTACTTGCTTTGCCAAATACACCAAAGACCAAGCAGATCATTACGGAAGAGAAGCTTCGGCTGATGAAAGCAAATGCATTTTTGGTAAACATCGGAAGAGGTGCTTTGATTGACCAGGAGGCGCTCATCAAAGCCTTAAGAGAGGGCTGGATTGCAGGTGCAGGACTGGATGTGACAGAACCGGAGCCATTGCCCCAGGATAGTCCCCTATGGGAGCTGCCCAATGTCATCCTGACCCCTCATACCTCAGGAAGCTCCCCCAGCAATGACGAGAGAAGATTTGAGATTTTTTATCATAATTTAGTGGCCTATTTAGAGGAAAAGCCCTTAAACAACCTGGTTGATTTTGTGGAAGGATATTAAGAAATCCTTTCAATTCCTTACAAATTCTTAAGATTTACCTGTCTCCTGTGTTATTGTGATTCTAATTTAGGCATGGTAAAATATGGCTTATAAGTAGAGTATGAAAGGATCAAAGATAGCTGCTTCGTGCTTGATCAGGGTGCATTATGAGAGCAAATGAGAAGAGGACCTGGGTTTATACTTTCTATCTGTTTCTCCTTGCGGCCATGTTCATGGTATTGGCTGGATACCGAAAGGAGAAAGATAACCAGGAGGATACTGCCCTTTGGACAGAGGAGCCGGTATATGAAAGTAATATAGACAATGCAAAGTTGGATGCAATAAGACAGCAGCTGCAGGGAGAGGAAACCTTAATTGATTATCAGTTTCAGGGCTCTCTGGCCTATACCTTTATCAGTACCAGGGGACGGACAGATTATGGGGATCTTTTCGTTGTATTTGAACAGGTGGAGCAGGAGGGAGCGCCTGACGCTGGGGAAGAGGAAGCTCAACCTGACTCCGGAGAAGAGGAAGTTCAGGCGGAGTCCGGGAAGCAGGAAGAACAGCCTGGGTCAGCCAAACAGAAAAGCTATACTTATAAGCGTATCTATACGAATGATTTTCTTGACCTAAAACCATGGAAGCTTATTCTGGCCGACATAGACGGTGACGGTAGGATAGAGCTTTTAACTGCAGTCAGAAAGACGACCTATTATGATACCCAGGAGAAAAACCGTTTCTTTGTCTTTCATTACTCGGATAAGAAGCTTGTGAAGAAGTGGACCGGGTCGCAAATTGCCGGGACCTGGAGAGATTTCATCGTAGGTGAGCTTCTGCCTGCCAAAGGAGAGGAAATCATATTTATCTCAGAGGATGAAAGCGGTAAAGAAAAGCTTATGGTGTATTCCTGGTTCGATTTTGGCTTTCAGGCACTTGCTGAAAGTGAAGGTTACGAGAATATTACCGGGCTTGTCATTACGGGAGAAAATCAAATAGAACTGACATATCATGCTGAAGAAGAGAGAAAGACAATACTGACTGTGAAGAAGGGCAAGATAATAGAAGTGGAGTCTTAAGCCAGAAGTAGTGATCGGGGAGGGAGTAAAATGAAACGTATACTCGCAATTGTGCTCTGTCTGTGTATCTTACTGAGCGGATGTCAAAGTCGAAAAAATCAGACAGAGGAAGGCAATCGTAATCAGACAGATATGGAACAGGAAGAGGGGAATGCTCTTGATCAGAAGCATCCTGAAGAAAGCCAGGTATCTGGGCGTAATGAGAATACAGGGGAAGGTAAAGGCAGCGAGCCATTACAGCTGGATTCGGATTGGACTTCAGTAACATCCATGAAACCTATCTTCACTGATTATCAGCAGCCGGAGTATAAAGCAGAGGTGGAACCATATCAGATTGCCAATGACCTGTCCAATATTGCCAACATCAATCAGTTTACAGGCTTTACCAAGGCACAGCAGCAGATGCTGGTAAATAACGGCTTTGTGGTACTTCCAACCAGGTCTACAAAGATGCATTATATTTATGATAGCAATGAGTATAGCGGTATTCCAAATTTTATTACCGCAGACAGTGTATTGCATTTGTATCATATGTTCTACGATAAATCACTGGTTAATGTGGAAGCAAATTATCTGTATCAAAAGCTGGATCTTATGACCAGGCAAATGCTTGATAAGTCTGTTCGTTTATTGGAGCAGCTGAAGGATGAGAAAATGAAGAAGCTGCAGCAAGGGAATGTGGTCTACTTCCTGGTTGCGAGGATGCTTATGCTTCAAACTACAGAGCTGTCTGTGCAGGTAGACCAGGAGCTTATGGACTTGGCCAAGAAGGAGTATGCATTGGCTGTGGAGGCAGGAGGAATTGCAGTTTCCCCCCTTCTGAAGCATGACGTGGATTACTCCCAGTTTACTGTACGGGGACATTACAGCAGAACAGAGGAGCTTGGCAGATTCTTTCGGGTTATGATGTGGTTCGGAATATTCCCATACCGCTTCTTTGATGAACAGGGAAATTATCTGTATGAGAATGTATTACAGGCACTACTTGTAAGCTACATGACCTTCGCTAAGTCCGAGCAGGTCAGTGATGCCAGTCTCTGGTCAGACATTTATCTTCCAACCTCTTTGTATGTAGGATTGTCTGATGATATCGATGTCTTTACCATGAATAACCTTCGTAAGGAAGTGTTCGGGGACGAGGCAGCTCCGGACAGCTTTGGAGATACAGTATATCATAATAAACTATTTGATGCGGTGATGGCACTTCCGGCCCCCCGGATTCAGGGAAAGTCCCTTGCCACAAACCTTGCCACAGGCAAGCAGTTTCGCTTTATGGGACAGCGCTATATCCTGGACAGTGATATCTATCAGGATTTGGTGGAACCGATTCTGCGGCCCTTACCCAGTGCCCTGGACCTGATGGCAATCATGGGAAGCTCACTGGCAGAAGAACTGACCTTTGAGCAGAATAAACCCCAGGAGGCCTGGCCGGAATATACAGAAAATTATATGGTTTGGAAGGATAGTATCACTGCTTTAGGCACGGATTACTGGAGCAGTAATCTCTATAACGGCTGGCTTTGGACCCTAAAGTCCGGCCTGACCGAATATGACCATAACTCGGGTATGCCCTTCTTTATGACCAACCAAGCCTGGAAAAATAAGAATCTCAATACATTTCTGGGGAGTTATGCAGAGTTAAAGCACGATACGGTTCTGTATGGAAAGCAAGGAATGGCAGAAGCGGGAGGAGTCATCAAATATGCGGAATACCACTATGTGGAACCACAGGTGGAATTATATTCGAAGCTTTATTACCTGACAGAGGAGACCATCTCTGTTCTTAAGGAATGCAATATGATCAATAACAGTCTGCTGGAAGGGGCAGAAAGCTTCAAAGAGCTTTTGCAGCTGCTGATTACCTGCTCTATCAAGGAACTTAGGAATGAGCCTCT
>JAJUHH010000202.1 GCA_029267975.1 Clostridiales bacterium | reverse complement strand
CCTGGTATTAATCTACACATAAATAAACTCCTTTCTCTGCGGATTGGGAAACCAATCTAATTGTAAAGGAGTACTGGAATTTATGAAAGACTAAATTCCACCTTTGATTTTTAAAACTGGAATTTAGTTTTTCACTCAACGCAGAGAATTTGCCTTTGTCTGTTAAGTTGAAATAGGAGTTAAGCTGTTGTATAATGGTTACCATATATTTTAAAATGCATTTTAAACAAAGAGGCTAAGAGATGATATTTGAAACACACGCGCATTATGATGATGAGGCATTTGATATTGATAGAGAAGAACTGCTTGCCAGCCTGCCTGAGAAGGGAATCTCTTATGTAGTGGATATCAGTTCAGGGGTTGACACTGTGGATAAGGTACTGGCACTGGCTGACCGCTATCCCTACATCTATGGGGCTGTTGGAATACACCCGGAGATGGCAAAGGACCTAAATGAGGAGCGCTTTGCCTGGCTTAAGGAGAAGGCAAAGCATCCCAAGAATGTGGCCATCGGTGAGATAGGTCTGGATTATTATTGGGATACGTCAGACCCGGCCACCCAAAAGAAGTGGTTTGAAAGACAAATTGACCTGGCAAGAGAGCTAAAGCTTCCCCTGGTCATTCACAGCAGGGATGCTGCAAATGATACCTACCAGATGCTAAAGGCTGCCAAGGCAGAAGAAATAGGAGCGATCATACACTGCTTTGGCTATGGAGTGGAACAGGCAAGACAATACCTGAATATGGGCTTTTATCTGGGAGTCGGTGGAGTCGTAACCTTTAAGAACGGCAGGAAGCTGAAGGAGGTGGTTACCTTTGCCCCACTGGAACAGTTGGTGCTTGAGACTGACTGCCCTTATCTGGCGCCGGTGCCCCACAGAGGAAAGCGCAATGACTCTACCTATCTTACCTATGTTGCCCAGGAGATTGCGCAATTAAAAGGGATTGATTATGATACGGTGATCAAGGTAACCGCTGAAAATGCTAAGAAGTTTTATAACATTAGCTAAGTAATCCCAAAGCTAGGTAGTTCAATAGCTAAGCTAGGTAGTTCAGCTAAGTAATTCCATTGGTGAGTATTTCTAATACGGATCAGAGGATTTAAGTCAGATAACAGAAGCAATAATAAAAGTAAGCTAGAAAGCAAGCTGCTTTATCAAGCTTAAAATAATACAGATATGAGAGGATAAGCATGGCGACACTGGGTAACCCCAAGAACACAATAGAGATTCTTAATAAATATAAATTTGTATTCCAGAAGAAGTTCGGTCAGAATTTTCTGATTGATACCCACGTTCTGGACAAGATCATTCAGGCGGCGGAGATCAGCAAGGAGGATTTTGTTCTGGAGATCGGACCCGGTATCGGAACCCTGACCCAGTATCTTTGTGAAAATGCCAGAGAGGTGGTGGCAGTAGAGATCGACCGGATGCTGATCCCAATCCTTGAGGATACGTTGTCGGAATATGATAATGTGACCGTCATTAATAACGACATTCTAAAGCTGGACTTAAATGCTCTGGTTGAGGAGCGTAATCAGGGAAGACCCATTAAGGTGGTGGCCAACCTGCCTTATTATATTACCACACCCATTATTATGGATCTGTTTGAGCGGCACCTGCCCTTAAAAAACATTACCGTAATGGTGCAAAAGGAAGTGGCAGACCGTATGCAGGCTGTGCCGGGCAGTAAGGATTACGGTGCTTTATCCCTCGCCGTCCAGTATTATGCAAAGCCATATATTGCGGCAAATGTTCCCCCTAATTGCTTTATGCCCCGTCCCAATGTTGGATCCGCAGTCATTAACCTGACCCTTCATCAGGAGAAACCGCTGGAGATAAAGGACGAAAGTCTCCTATTCAAGCTGGTTCGGGCCTCCTTCAATCAGAGAAGAAAGACCCTGGTGAACGGCTTAAACAACTCACCGGAGCTGCCCTATAGCAAGGAAGAGATCACAAAGGCCCTCCATTCCCTGGGCCTTTCAGAGAATATCCGTGGCGAGGCCCTGACCCTGGAGCAATTTGCAGCGCTGGCTAACGCTTTATCCATGAGCCGCTAAAAGATATGAATGATTTTTCCAAGGACAGCTATGCTGTCCTTTTTACAGCTATGCTGTCCTTTCAGACTGTAGACAAATGGAGCTGTCGTTATTGTGATTATAAAAATCTCAAATCGGCAGCTCTTTTTTGCATGCAAATAAACTTCATTATATTATCCTTCACAATATTAGCTCAGCCGTACATGGATAATATCCCTACGGCAAAGGGGAGGTTGGAATAATGCTGCTCCCGGAGGAATATATTGAATAGAATATGAAACAAGCAGATTGGATATAGGAAGCGAGGGAGTGACCATGACTGATTACAAAAGAATGGTTTCTTACATGTATCAATATGAAAATGGAGTAAAGAAAAAAAATGTGGGTTTTGCCAGGATAGAATCAAAAGAAGGACAGTGCAAAATAACATTACATATGCAGTTACTCGGTCAGTTAGACAGTATCTTCCCTACTTACTTAATCCAAAGGAAAAATGAGGGAATAGAACTGATTTATCTTGGCGATACCATGCTGAAGAATCAGGTAATGGATAGTAAGTTGATAGCTGAGGAAGGAAATATTATGAACTCGGGCTACGGTCTGTCCGATATGGGCGGTTTATTACTCTTTTTAAACGATGGTGTTTTTTTTGCCACGGAATGGGATGACAAACCGATCATAGAGGCTGAGGTACTGGAGGCCTTAAAGCCGAAGCCCAAAGAGGAGAATAAGCTCTCGCTGGCAGAGGAGCTTTTAATCCCAAAATACAAGCTGCCCAGGGGTTACAAGATCATTGAACGGCTTCAGACTGCAGAGGCCTTTGCTTCTCATGCAACCATAGATTATGTAAAGCTAGCCTACGATACTGATAAAAAACTGCAGGAAAAGAGCCTTCAGGAGAGGACCCAGACTGAGCTTGCAAAGGCAGCACAATTAAAAAGTGAAGTAAGGGTAGAGCCCGAACAGTCCCAAGAAGGTCCTGAAGCAGCTGTAGATGCTACTAAGATCATGGAAGAAGAATCAGAGGAGCAGGTCACAAAAGATCAAAGGGCAGAAGAGCAAGGGACAGTAGTGCAAAGGACAGAAGAGCAATTAATAAATGAGCAGATGACACAAGAGCAGACAAGAGTTAATAAGACGACTGAGGAGCCGACAATTAAAGAGCAAACAATAGAAGAGCAGACGACAGATCATCGGGCAATAAAAGAGCTAACAAGGGAAGAAGAGACCAGGTCGGAAGAGCAGATGACCAAAGATCAGTCAACAGAAAATCAGGCCAGCTATGGGCAATTAAATAGCGAAGGAATAGAGACGGTCCAGGCAATCTATGATCAGCTTCAGCAGCTGCAGCCGGAATGGGAGCAGCTTCGTGCCTCCAACAGTACAGATCAGCAAAAACAGGCTGCCGCTGAATTTGAGCAGTCAGAGATCAATGACCCTCAGGCAGCAGCAAATATCTTTGATAAATTTCCCAGAATCTATCCTTTTGAGGACAATGAGATCCTGCTTTGCGCAAAAATAGAACCCAAGGATATCGGAATGCTGCCGAAGGAGCTCTGGGTATTAAGTAATAACAGCTTCCTGGTACACGGCTATTATTGCTATCATCATTTAATCTTTGCCAAGCTGAAGGATCGTTATGGCTGCCGCTACATCCTGGGGGTTCCGGGAATTTATCACAACCGGGAACGCTTTATGGCAAGGATGTTCGGCTTTGATGGGTTTAAGCCAATTCGTAAGAGAGAGCTGCGTCAGGGTGATTTCGGCTATTGGTATATGCCGGTCCGCTTTTAATCGGCTGGCTTAGACTCCTCTTGACTCGGCCGGTCTGCAGGATGGATGAGAGCATAATGTATATGGTCGGTCCAGACACCGTTAATCCGGGCATAGGACTCAGAGATGCCCTCCTTATGAAAGCCAAGTCGCTCCACAACCTTTATGGAAGCAGTATTGCCTGGCATAATATAAGCATCAATCCGGTGCATTTGGTATTCATGAAATATGATATCAATACATTTTCGGGTACTCTCTGTTGCATAGCCCTGGTGCAGATACCTGCTGCTGATTTTATAACCCAGGCTGCAGCTGTGATAGGGTTCCCTCAGGATGTTCTGGAAGCATACGGTACCGATAATCTCAGTGGGCCTATCCTTTAAAAATACCCAATAGCGGATCAGTTTGCCTTCCGCCATGAGATGGTGTTCTGCCGTTAAAAATGCTCTCTGATAGGGTAAGGTATAAAAATTACGTCCCCTTGTAGGCTCCCATGGCTCAAATAAATCCTTGTTTTCTTCAAAAAAGGACAGTACCATGGGTGCGGCATCCTTATTTAACATTTTTAAAACAAGACGCTCTGTTTCATAGGATTTTATCATACAATAGACCTCGATTCCCTATTCTATGCCACGAAGATAGACATGCTCTAAGTAAGGTGTCAAAAGCCCTCGAAAAGCCTCCATGGTGTCCTTGGAATGACTGTGTAAGCCAGGACTTAAGATATCTCCGGAATCCTTGTAGCTTTGCAGATAATAAGCCCTGGCGCCCTGCAGCCAGGATCCGATGGACTTTAAATCTGCCTCTGTATGGTGTTCCTTCACAATAGTGGTACGAAATTCATAGTCAATAGGATCAGTCAATAAATATGCAACACTTTCTTTTACCTTATTCAGGATAAAGCCATTTGATCCTGAGGACAGGCCGTATTTTTCGGGAGAATTTTTAATATCCATAGCCACATAATCAATGAGCTTCCCCTCTGTCAATGCTCGTAGCATCCCCGGATTGCTGCCGTTAGTATCTAATTTTACTTTCAGGCCTAAGGCCTTAATCTTACCGATGAATTCAGGAAGGTCAGGATATAGGGTAGGTTCTCCGCCGGTGATGCAGACGCCTTCCAGAATGCCTTGCCTCTTGGCCAGGTAAGCAAGAAGCTCTTCTTCCGCCAGAGTAGGCTGGGCTACAGGATTCATTACCAGGGAAGCATTGTGGCAGAAGGGACAGCGCATGTTGCAGCCTCCCAGGAACAGGGTAATTGCCAGGTGTCCAGGGTAATCGAGCAGGGTTGTTTTCTGAAAGCCATGGATCTGCATATTGTCACCTCATCTGTGTTATGATAGAATTGATAAGACGGATTTATAGGAATACTATACCAAATCACTGGATACTAGTCCAGTATAAAGGATCTTGAATTAAGATGAATGAAGTATATATGAGAGAAGCACTGAAGCAGGCAAGAAAGGCAATCCGGCTGGGGGAGGTACCAATCGGTTGTGTGATTGTCTACCAGGGTAAAATCATTGGACGAGGATATAATAAACGTAATACCAAGAAAACTACGCTGGCCCATGCGGAGCTAATTGCCATTGAAAAGGCCAGTAAATACATGGGAGATTGGCGTCTTGAGGACTGCGTCATGTATGTGACCCTGGAACCCTGTCAGATGTGTTCCGGTGCAATCGTTCAGGCACGAATAAAAAAAGTAGTGGTGGGAACCATGAATCCCAAAGCCGGTTGTGCCGGCTCCATTCTGAATTTGCTGCAGATGAAAGAGTTTAATCATCAGGTAGAGCTTGAAACCGGTGTACTGCAAAAGGAATGCACCGAAGTATTACAGGAATTTTTTAAGGATCTTCGGATTAGAAATAAGAAGGAAAAGGAAATGGAAAAGCTTGAGGGTTGACAAACCTCTCTTCTATGCGATATACTTGGCATACAGCTCATTTCCAAGAGCAGTGAATAAACACCTATATTTGTTATAAAGTTTCCGTGCAGCCGGGGAGATAGCGGTGCCCTGTACCTGCAATCCGCTACAGCAGGGGTGATGTTCTGCCTAGGGTGACTTACTGTAGGGCTGCCCCTTATAAGTGATGTTGACGTCTGGGTCTTACGCAACAGGAATTT
>JAJUHH010000201.1 GCA_029267975.1 Clostridiales bacterium | reverse complement strand
GTGCATTAGCGTTCATTTCCAAATGACACAGTAGTATAAGGACAGAAAAGAGGAAGGGATATGGGACAGGTTATAAATTCAACACAAATCAAGGAACTATTCTCAAAAAGCGGTGATATTGTGGTCCGGCCGGTGAAGCTCAATCAAAACGGCATTACCTTTTCTATTTTCTGTGTGGACGGACTCATAAATTCACAGGTGATGGATCAGGGTATCCTGCAGACACTGCATCAGGATGTTTATCTGAAGAATTGCATGACGGAGCGGGAGGTTATGGATTATCTCATGAGTGGTGGAGCTTATCATGCCTTCACTTCAGTGGAAGAGGATTATCAGCTGCTGATCAAAAGTGTTTTAAGCGGAATCCTGGCATTTATATTTGATGGGGAAAAGAAGGCGATTTTATATGATATCCGTACCTTCGACAAACGATCCATCTCAGAACCCACTGAGGAAGCCGTCATTAAAGGACCCAAGGATTCCTTTATTGAGGTAATGCGAACCAATACTGCACTGATCAGAAGAAGAGTGCGTTCTGAGCATCTTGTCATGGAACAGCTTACGGTGGGAACCCTCTCCAAGACAGATATTACCTTAATGTATATTACCACGGTTGCCAATATGGATACCGTTGCACAGATCCGGGATAAAATCAACAGTATTAAAATAGATAACCTGTCAGCACCGGCATTTATTGAGGAATTCTTAATCGAGAATAAGAAAAGCCTATTTCCTCAGATTATGTTCAGCCAACGTCCTGACAGGATTGCAGCCAATCTGACGGATGGCAGAATTGCAATTACGGTGGATGGAATCCCCTTTGTATATTTGCTTCCCTGCCAGTTGCCAATGCTGATACAGTCACCGGAGGACTATGCTAACCATTTTTTTGTGGGCTCGGCCCTGCGGGTACTGCGTTATCTTGCAATGGTGGTAACACTCTTTCTACCCGCAGTTTATATAGCGGCTACCACCTATCAAAATCAGATGCTGCCGGTGCAGCTTGCCTTATCAACCCAGGCAGCCAAGCAAAATGTACCATTTTCCTCAGCTTCAGAGGTCATTGGTCTTCTGATCTGTTTTGAAATATTAATTGAAGCAGGACTCAGGCTTCCCAAGACCGTAGGTACTGCCATGTCAATTCTAGGCGGTGTGGTTGTAGGACAGGCTGCGGTAACTGCCAATATTTTATCACCACTAGTGGTTGTGATCGTCTCTCTCGCAGGTATCGCAGGCTTTATTGTTCCCAATCAGGATTTAAGCAGCGGTATCAGGGTGACAAGATTTTGCTTTTCCCTGATGGCGGCAATCGGCGGCTTTTTGGGCGTCACAGTAGCACTGATCTTACTCTTAATACATCTGTGCAGTTTAGATAACTATGGTGTTGCTTATCTGTCACCCTTTGTGGATGTGGATCGGAGCAATCACAAGGACACCTTATTCCGCTTCCCTGTGAAGTATTTTACCAAGCGTCCGCAAAAAATTGCTCCCTATAACAGAACAAAGCAGGCATGTGGAGAGGAAAAATAATGAGAAAGACAGTATGCATGATGACAGCAGTCCTACTGTTAGCGGGACTCTTTGCCGGCTGCACCCATGACATGAACCGGGAAGAGATTGATGAGATCGATCTGGTACTGGTACTGGGCATTGATTATGCGGATGGAGAATATGAGCTGACTGCCTTGTATAGTACAGGGGCAGGGGCAGACTCGGAAGCAGGTAGTGGCTCCGGCAAAGAAGAGACCATCAAAGGCAAGGGCGATACAGCTTATGAAGCCCTGGAGGATTTAAAGTTAAAGAATAAGAAGGACATCACCCTGGCACAGACTGGCTCCTTTCTTATTGGGGAGGGAGCGGCCAAGAAAGGCATCGATGTCAGCCTGGATTTCTTAAAACGGGATGAGACTATAAAGATGGAATCCCTCCTTTATATTGTCAAAGGTGGGGATGCCTCAGATTTTATTCAAAAGGGAATTGAGAATAAACAGACCATTCATGAGGATCTGGAGGCTGTAAAACAAAAGCAGCTGAGGCTCTTAACCAGAAATGACAACACCCTGGTCAATATCCTGAATGATATGCAGCAAAGCTATTCAAGTGTTTTAATTCCCTATCTGATTCCGGGAGAATCCAGCTTTCTGATTGACGGATATGCAGTATTTGATCAGTTGAAGCTGAAGGATTATCTGGATCATGAGACCTCAAATGGGGTGAATTTCATCCGTAATACCATGAGAAGTTTTCCCATCTATTTAAAGGATGAGGTCAGTCTTGCTATCTCCTATACCAAGACGAAGCTGAAGGCAGATGTGGACAATCATCTGATTACCATAACCATTCAGGTTAACTTTGAGACCATGTTAAAGGAGATCACCACCAAGGAAAGAATATTTAGTCAGGAAGAACTCCTGCGCTTAACAGAAGAACAGAATATCTACGTCAGAAATATCATTGAAAAGCCTGTGAACTATTCCTTGCACACTGGGCTTGATATCCTTGATCTGGCAAGGCTGGTTGAGAAGCAGAACGTTAGTAAGTGGAGTAACCTGAAAGACAATTGGGCCTCCACAATACCGAATATTGAGTACAAATATGAGGTAAACTCACAGATCACCAAGTCTTTTATACTTGGAAGTGAATGAAGGAAGGGAATAAGAGCCTATGATTTATGTCTTTGGTATCACCTTAATTTATGTATTTATCAGGGAAAGGAAGCAGCTCCTGCAGTCATCAAAAAACCTGATCATCTATTTGCTGCTGGCCATCCTGGCCTTTGCAATGGGTGTAGTTTATCTATGCAATCCCTATCTGCCCAGTATTTCTTTGTTGCTTGAAAAATATTTGAAATGAGGTGTCAGCCTTGAAGCGTGATGTTACCATGCGACAAATAACCTTTATGTACCTGTTTATCTCTGTATCAACCATTTTGAGGCAGGTACCCCAGGCACTTGCAAAGGAAGCGGGCAGCAGTGCTTATTTAAGTCCTCTTTGGTCCCTGATTGCAACGATACCCTTAATAGGGATCATCATCTATTTGATGAAAGCATATCCGGGACTGAACTTCTATGAGATCATGGTCCAGCTGCTGGGGAAGTTTGTAGCCAAGATACTAATTCTTGCCTATCTGCTATGGCTCCTCCTGGCTACAACAGCCAAGGTTACCTCCTATAGTTTGACACTGCAATTCACCCTGATGCCCAGAACCCGCTCCGATTTTTTTATGGTAATAATGATGATTCTGGTATTCTATGCCTTGCTTAGAGGAGTGAAAACAGTCTTTCGATTCTCGGAAGTAACCCTGGGTACGGTTCTTGTTATATTTGCAATCTTATTTATCTGTGCAGTGTCAAGACTGCGCTATGATTATTTGCTGCCGGTTTCTACGGTTCACATGATGAAGACTGTTCTTGCTGCAAAGAATGTTGCAGCGGTAGGAGGAAATATTATCATAGCCTTATTCTTTGGAGATAAGCTTGGAATTACAGTGACCAAAGAGCAGTTTCACAGACTCTGGTTTGGCGTGATAACCTTTACTGCGCTTGCCTTTGTCATAGTATTATTTACCTTTGGTATCTCGGGCCCCAGCCTGACCGCGAGCCTGCCATTTCCTTTTTATATCACGGTGAAAAGCATATCCTTCTTCAACATCTTTGAGCGCTTTGAGGTATTGGTAACCCTGATCTGTATCATGTCAGACTTTGCTGCCATCAGCATCTTTGTGGTGTTGCTGCATCGATGCTTTGAATGGTTGTTTAAGCTGGAGCATAGCGAATACCTGTGTATCCCCCTTGGTATTATTCTGTTCTATGCCACCTATTACTTAAGCAGTACGCAATTTGAGTTCAATTACTTGTACCAGAAGGTACTGGTGAATCTAAATCTGGTCTTTGAATATGCAGTGCCCTTGCTGCTTACATTGGTATGTCTGCTGCGGGGAAAGAAGATCAAGGAGCAGTATTAATAGTAGAGCGATCCTAGTAGAAAGTATTTATTGATAAATGCACTCTTAGAAAAAAGAATTCATAGAGAAAAACATTTCAAGAAAAACATTCATTGAGAAGTGTATTCCTAGAAGAAAGTATTCCTAGAAAGAGCATTCCTGGTGAAAGGAAAGAACAAGTACAAATGCTATATAATATGCGTATGTTCCAGGATCAGATCCGAAACATACGCATATTCCTTTTACCTGAGGGCTATGTAGTTACTCATAGATATCAATATCGATTTCATTATCGTCATACTTATAAATACTATGATGCAGATGATATTCGGCAACGGGATCGATAAACTCATAAACCCGGTGATATTCCTTGGTTTCAGGGTCTTTTACAGTTTCACTCCTGTTTTTGTAGAGAAACTGTACCAGCTGATAGCAGTCAATCCAGATTTCATTGTTGCTTTCTTTTTGTGATTCATCAAAGATTAGCTGCAAGCCAAAGTGAAGGTGAGGAGTATTGATATTATTGGCATTCTCGGTGCTGCTGTAACCGGTTCGGCCCAGATAACCGATGACATCACCACCCTGGACGATGCTGCCGACCTTCAGATCTTTATTGAAGGGGAAGTTTTTGCGCAGGTGAGCATAGTAGTAATAGCGCTTTTTATCGAAGCTGCGGATACCGATCCGCCAGCCGCCATATTGGTTCCAACCCAGGGCTTCCACGTAACCGGATTCAACGGCTATGACTGGTGTTCCTGTCTGACCCATCATATCATGCCCCAGATGCTTTCTGCGAAAGCCATAGCTTCGGGAGACACCAAAATCGTCAAAATGACTGTAGGGATAGTATTTTGCAATCGGGAGAAAGGCCTTTAATCCATACTTCTCAACCCATACTTTACCTCCCGGTGCATTCTCGTCTGCTACTTCGATCTTATAGGGTCCTACCATGCCGCCCAGAACAGCGGAGTAGGCTTCATAGTAATATTTGTAATGCTTCATATCCTTGGTCAGTGATTCGACCGTCGCTTCCTTATTCTTTAATTTGTTCACGATATCAGTCATATGTGCCTCGCGATATTTGGAGAAATCTCCGCCGTAACGATTACCCAGAATAGCCAATAGTTCAATCCAGTTTATTTTCACATCCCAGGCTTGAGATTCCACATCATAACGGTAGGCCCGATCCATCGCCTTACTGGTAACATCAAAGCTCACCCATTTGATATAATCCTTTCCGGCGCTATTTGTAGACACAACAATAGCATTGTCCGAATTATGAAAGCGAACAATGCTATAAAGGACCAAACCCAATAGGACGACAAGTTCTCCAAGAAATATACCGATTGCTTTTTTACCACGAACCATGTATGAATCTTCCTAGTTTTCTGGACTTGTAATATTTTATGAATCCTTAAGCTTATCTATTCCTATTCAAATATGTCGTGCAGCATTTTACGATGGTATTTGCGGTAGATATGCAAGGTGTCATTGCTGGAATCGAGGGTTGCAAGAATGATTTCATTGATATCATTCACCCCTTTGCTCTTAAGCTGGTGCTGCAGCCATTTCTCATCCTTGCCGGAGGTACTTAAGTTCTTATACATCACTTTGCCGTCGATAATGACATTGGCCAAGGGGACTGCTTGGCGTGGAGTGAGATTTAAATCGGCAGGCGTAACAGGACGTTTTAGAGACCTGGGAAGTATACTGACCAGGCCACTTGGCTCCAGATATACGGTATGAATATCCTCCAGATCAAAATAACCTTGCATGCGGCATGTGGTTAAGAATTCATCCACGTCCAGCTTGGCTTTTAAGAGATTTTTCTCAAAGATCTGGCCATCCTGATAAAGGAGGATGGATTTTCCCTCAATAAATCTTCTTAGCCAAATAGACTTGCAGGTTAAGTAGGAAACAAGAGCAGTGATCACCGTAAAAACCACCATTGCCAGCAAAGGCTTGAAGAAGCTGTCTGTGGACATAACTGCCATCTCACCTGCGATGGAACCTACAGTGATACTGCTGACAAAGTCAAACATTG
>JAJUHH010000200.1 GCA_029267975.1 Clostridiales bacterium | reverse complement strand
CTGGCCAAGGCAAAGCCGGTATACGAATATCTGCCTGGCTGGAAGACAGAGATCAGGGGAATCAAAGAATATAAGGACCTTCCGGAGAACTGCAGAAAATATATCGAGTTCATAGAGAAGGAGCTTGAGGTTCCCATTACCATGATCTCTAATGGTCCCGGCAGAAGTGATATTATAAGAAGATAAAAACGCAATCATAGAGTATCCATAAAAAGGCCCGATTACGGTATATCGTTTCTTTATGAACAATACTGTGATCGGGTCTTTTCAAATCTTTCAATGGCTTTTTGCATTAATGTATTGTATAATACAAAAATATTATAAGTAGGACGCGGAGAAAATGAACAGAAAGAAATATGTTGAAGGCTTGTTTTTGAACTTATTCGGTATTGGATCGCAGGCAGCAGCATTGAAACTATAGATGATTGATAGGAAATAGAGGAACGATAGGAATTAGAAAGGTTACAGCTCAATGAATTTACTAACAGTAGAAAATATGAGTAAAAGCTATACCGAGCGTATGCTCTTTGATCATGTCACATTTGGAATTAATGAGGGGGACAAGATCGGAGTCATCGGTATCAATGGAACAGGAAAGTCCACCTTACTAAAGATAATCGCCGGAATCGAAGAGCCGGACAGCGGATCGGTAATCCGGGGCAAGAAGGTGCGGATCGGATATCTGGCCCAGTCACCGGTATTTGATAACAGTCTATCCATCCTGCAAAATGTCCTTATAAAGCAGAAGGCCCAGGAGGAATACCGCAACCTGGAAGGGGAAGCCACAGCCATGCTGATGAAGCTTGGAATAACTGATGTGGGAGCATCACCTGAGAAGCTTTCCGGCGGACAGAAGAAGCGGGTGGCACTGGTCCGGACACTTTTGACCCCTGCCGAGCTTTTGGTACTGGATGAGCCCACAAACCATTTGGACAATGAAATGGCGGAGTGGCTGGAGGATTACCTTAAGAAATATCGGGGAGCCTTCATTATGATTACCCATGACCGCTATTTTCTTGATAAAGTAACCAATAAAATATTAGAGCTTGATAAGGGCAACATCTATACCTATCAGGCTAATTATTCAAAGTTCCTGGAGCTGAAGGCGGAGCGGGAGGAGATGCAGTTAGCCTCAGAGCGTAAGGCCAAGAGTTTATTCCGTATTGAGCTGGAGTGGATGCAGAGAGGTGCACGGGCTCGTTCCACCAAGCAAAAAGCCCATATCCAGCGCTTCGAGGAGCTGCGGGACCGCAAAGTAATTGAGGCTGACGCCAAGGTAGAGATCAATGCTCTGTCCTCCCGCCTTGGAAAGAAAACCATAGAACTGAAAGGAATCAGCAAAGCCTTCGGTGACAAGCAGCTGATCAAGGAGTTTACTTATATACTGCTGCCGGGGGACCGGATTGGTATCATCGGGCCCAATGGCTGCGGCAAATCTACCCTGCTTAATATCCTGACGGGTAAGCTGCAGCCCGATTCCGGTGAGGTTGAAACAGGTACGACAATCAAGTTGGGGTACTTTTCCCAGGAGAATGAATATATGGACGAGAGTCTTAAGGTTATTGATTATGTCCGGGACACGGCAGAGTATATCCAGACCTCCGAGGGAACCGCTTCAGCCTCTCAGATGTGTGACCGCTTTTTATTCCTGGGCTCCATGCAGTATACCCAGATCGCAAAGCTTTCCGGCGGTGAGAAGAGAAGACTCTACCTGCTTAAGGTATTAATGGAAGCACCGAATATCCTTATCTTGGATGAGCCCACCAATGATCTGGATATCCAGACCCTGACCATTCTGGAGGACTATCTGGATACCTATCCCGGAATTGTAGTTACCGTATCCCATGACCGCTATTTCTTAGATCGGATTGCCACCCGTATCTTTGCATTTGAGAATGGGACGATCAGGCAATATGAAGGCAATTTCTCGGATTATAAAGAAGCAAAAAATCTGCAGGGGGCAGAAGTGGATAGATCAAAGAGCAACAGTACTCCCCGGGATAATATAAGTGAACAGACCTCAGGAAGTATAGCCACTTGGAAGCAGAAGAGTACCAAGCTTAAATTCTCCTATCAGGAGCAAAAGGAATACGATACCATTGATCAGGACATCGAAAAGCTAGAGCAGCAGATCAGTGATGTAGACCAGGAGATTGCAGCAGCCTCCACAAACTATTCAAAACTTAATGAGCTGATGCTGCAGAAGGAAGCATTGGAAAAACAGCTGGAAGAAAAAATGGAGCGTTGGGTGTATCTGAATGATCTTGCAGAGCAGATAGAAAATGCCAGGCAGACAGCCAAGTAATTTAAATTGCAGGAAATATCCAAGCAATGTTCGATAGGATAGAAGAGGCTGCAGAGCCTTCCATTTAAGAATGGTAAGCTTTGCAGCCTTCAAATTTCCTTTATAGTTTTATATAAGTTTTACGTCGAAGTATCTTTGAAAGAAATTTTGGCTTCACGTCAACATTACTCTTGGAAACCCGGTCAGGAACATAATCAGCAGGATTCTCTGGTTTCGGAGGGTTTGTTACGATTTCCTTGATTAATTCTATTCCGCTGAGAGGACGTTCTACCACCTCCAGGGGCCGCATCATATCATAATCCTCGTGCTCCAGAATATGACAGTGCCATACATAGGAACCGCAATAGTCCGTAAAGCGCATCATAATTGTGGTGACATAGCCAGGAATTGCTCTGACAGTGTCCTTCCATCCGGTTTCATTGGGATCCGGAGGAATGGGCGGGCCGGTGAATTTCACCTCCATGGATTCGTCAAAAAGAGCCGTGTCAAAAGGCCGTCGGCTTACCACCTGAAATTGTACCAGATGCACGTGGACTGGATGAATTCCAATACCTGAGTTAAAGATATTCCAGACTTCCGTACTGCCAAGCTCTGGTTTTTCTGTGACCGGATCATCCCACATCATTCCGTTCAGCATAAAGTGAGGACGGCCGTAAGAATCCTGATCCACCCGGAAGAACATACTTCTTTCCTTGGCAGTGCTGGGATCAAAGTATGGAATATTGGTGCTGAGTATATTCGGAATAGCGCTGGTATCAGGCTTGCTTACTTCACGTTGGACGCGAAATTCCATTATCTGTCCGGTTGTCTCCGGATCAAAAGGTGCCTGGGTGTTCTCTAAACGTATGGTTTGCCCCGCAAAGGCTGTAAAGTCAATTACCACATCAGCCCGCTCCGCAGGTGCCAGAGTCAGCTGATATAGTCTGACTGGTCTTCTCATTAAGCCGCCATCTGTACCAATCTGTACCCAAGGGGGAGCAAAGCCCTCTTCAGTCTCTGCTTTCAGGCCTAAATTGTATATTCGTGAATTTGATCCGTTCAGCATGCGGAAACGGTATTTTCTGGGTTCTACCTCAAGATAGGGCCATGCCATTCCATTAACCAAGATGGTATCACCGAGGAAACCGGGCACAATGGATGGATTAGGTGTCTCAGGAGTGGGATTCTGTGGTTGACTTGGGTAGAAGAGACTACCATCTTCATTAAAGCTTTTATCCTGAATGAGTAAAGGAATATCATATTTTCCGCTGGGCAGATTTAAGGATTGCTCCTGCTTATCATGTATGATATAAAAACCGGCAAGCCCGGCATATACATTCAATCTTGTAATTCCAATTGCATGGTCGTGATACCAGAGGGTTGTGGCCGGCTGACGATTGGTATATTCATAGACCTTTTGTGTAAAAGCTGGGCCAACTGCCCTGTAATGATTGCTATACCAAGCTTCCGGATAGCCGTCACTTTCAGGGGCAACCTTTGCACCATGAAGATGGACAACGGTTCTGACCTCAGGAACATCCTTGGAGGCGCCATGCACAGTCGTATCCACTGGCAGCAGGTGGGTGCTGGGTAAGTCATTCTCCCATTTGACCTTAATCTTTTCGTTACGGTTCACTACTATGGTAGGTCCGGGATACATTCCATTATAGCCCCATACTTTAGTAGGAGGAAGATCTCTGTGCAGCTTTTGATGCACTTCTTTCATCTTGACCCGATAATAAGAGACACCATGCTGGACTTTGTATGGTTTCAGTATCGGTGGAAGCGGCAAAGCATCAACATATTTGGTTAATGGCATACGTATATCATCCTTTCGATATTATTTTACTTATTATTACATAATATGCCATTATTCGATATTTGGTGCCCAAGATATAGAGCTGACATAGAGCCGGTATAAAACTGTCATAGAACTAACATTATCTGTTCGTCGTCATTTGATCCAAGCTCCTCCTTATCCTTGCCTAGCATGATTGTAGCCTGCCGGATTGTGTTATAGAACTATATGATCAATGTCAGATAACATCTAGGAATAGAAAACTCACATCCTTGTATTGGATATGCCTCCTAAAGAAATGGCAGGCATATCTATTGCAAAGATGTGAGTTCTTTATATCTAGCTTATCCTAAACAAGTATCACGATCTATCCATGATCTATCTTGCTATCAGGGACTGCTTCTATTGAAAGACTTAGGCAGTCCTATCAAACTGTGAATTATACAGATTCGCATAGAAGCCGCCTTTCTTTAAGAGCTCCTCATGCTTACCCTGTTCCACAATATCTCCTTCGTTCATTACCAGGATTAAATCGGCATCCCGAATGGTGGATAGACGATGGGCAATAATAAAGCTGGTTCTTCCCTTCATCAGACTATCCATGGCCTTCTGGATCAGAAGCTCTGTTCTGGTATCTACCGAGCTGGTTGCCTCGTCAAGGATTAAGATCTTGGGATCCGCAAGGATGGCACGGGCAATGGTGAGCAGCTGCTTCTGTCCCTGGGACACGTTGCTTGCTTCTTCATTCAGCACCATATGATAGCCGTCTGGAAGCGTGGTGATAAAGTGATGCACATGGGCGGCTTTGGCTGCTTTGATTACTTCTTCGTCGGAAGCATCCAGCTTGCTGTAACGGATATTATCCATAATGCTTCCGTTAAACAGCCAGGTATCCTGAAGTACCATACCGAATAACTTGCGAAGATCGCTTCGGTTAAAGTCCTGAATATTATGGCCATCGATCAGAATGGCACCGCTGTTGATATCATAGAAGCGCATCAGCAGCTTCACCATGGTTGTCTTGCCTGCGCCGGTAGGACCTACGATGGCAATCTTCTGTCCCTTGGATACCTGGGTACTGAAGTCTTTAATGATAATCTTATCCGGATGGTAGCCAAAATGAACGTGCTTAAATTCTACATTTCCCTCAATTCCCTCGATGGGAACAGGGTTGTCCACAGTCTGAACCTCTTCCTTCTCATCTAAGAATTCAAATACTCTTTCTGCGGCAGCAGCGGTGGACTGGAACATATTTGCCACCTGCATCAGCTGCATAATGGGTTGGGTAAAGGTTCTGATATACTGGAAGAAGGACTGTATCTCACCAACCTGAATTTTGCCTTTGATTGCAAGATAACCACCCTGAATGGCAACACCTACGTAACCAATGTTGCCGATAAACTGCATTACCGGCATCATAAGGCCGGAGAGGAACTGGGATTTCCAGGCGGATTCGTATAATTTCTCATTCTTCTCGTCAAATTCCCGGATTGTATCTTCCTCTTTATTAAATGCTTTCACAATATTATGACCACCGTATACTTCTTCCACCTGACCATTTACATGTCCCAGATACTCCTGTTGCTGCTGAAAGTATTTTTGTGATCTCTTCACCACCTGACCAACAATCATACCCGAAATGGGTAGGATAATCAGGGCTAACAGGGTCATGGAGACGCTGATGCGGAGCATCATAACCAGAGCACCGATGATGGTAACCACAGAGGTAATGAGCTGGGATAAGCTTTGATTTAAGCTGTTGCCCAGGGTATCGATGTCGTTGGTGACTCTGGATAGGATCTCACCATGGGAGGTGGTATCAAAATAATTCATAGGCATACGGTGGATCTTCTCAGAGATATCCTTACGGAATTTATAAGTCACCTTCTGGCTGATATCGGTCATAATAAAGCCCTGTACCAGGGAGAGAACGAGG
>JAJUHH010000199.1 GCA_029267975.1 Clostridiales bacterium | reverse complement strand
GCCGGCCCTCCATCCACGAGAAGCTCGGCCTCGACCGGCAGCGCGGACTCACCCGCGTGCTCATCGACCGGATGTCGGTGGACGAAGCCCTGCAGGAGACCGCGATTCCGGGGCTGCGGGTGCTGTGCGCGGGCCCCCTGCCGCCCAATCCTGCGGAGCTGCTGTCCAGTGAATATATGGAGCAACTGATTTCATATCAGGAGAAATTTTATGATTATATCATTATTGATTCGGCCCCGGTAAATATCGTAGCGGATACCCTGGGGCTGCTGAAGCTGGTAGATGGCATTGTTATGGTAGTTCGTCAGAATTATACCTCCCATCCCAATATTGCAACCGCATTGACAAAATATGAATTGATCGGGGCAAATATATTAGGCTTTGTCTTAAACGGAATAGAGACCAATCAGGATAATAAGTACAAATCCCAATATTATGCCTATAGGAACCAACATGATTGATCTCCATACCCATATCCTGCCTGCGATCGATGACGGTGCAAAAAATGTGGAAGAGGCACTGCAAATGACCAGAGAACTGTACAAACAAGGCGTTAGGGCTGCAGTTTGTACCCCCCATTTTGATCCTACAAAGCTTTCGTTGGAAGAATTTCTTATCCGGCGTTCTAAGGCTTTGGAAAAGATGAAGGATGCAGGGATAAAGCTCATTCCTGCCAGTGAGACCTTTCTGCATAAGTATTTATTTCATTATGCAGACTTAAGCGGACTGTGTATCCAAGGGACCAGATATATGTTGCTGGAGCTGCCCATCCATATAAAATGGCAGGAAGGAATTCTGGATGATTTGGACCAACTGACGGGCTATTACGATATTATACCGATTATCGCACATGTGGAGCGCTATCATCCTGTGAAAACAAAACACATCAAGGCATTGAAGGAAATGGGCTGTCTCCTTCAGATGAACACAAAGACGATTCTTGATTCCAAGACACAAGCTAAGGCCTTACAGTGGATAAAGAAGGATTATATCGACGTAATAGGAAGTGATTGCCATAATCCCCTGACCCGTCCGCCAGTGATTCTTGAGGCCCTGCACCAGATTCAATCAAAATTAGGAATTCGTTACGTTGAGCAATTGGAATATCGTGCAGATTCCATTCTTAACGGAATTAGATTTCGGAACTAGGAGGCAATGAAAGTGAATGTTGAAGATATCAGACCAGAAGAGCTGCTTGGCAGAGCCCAGGTAATCTTAAGTTGTGAAGATATCGAGAGCTTCCTGCTACACAAGGTTATTATGGTAACCGGCGGAGGCGGCTCCATCGGGTCAGAATTATGTAGACAGATAGCAAAGATAAAAATTGAAAAGCTGATCATAGTTGATAACTATGAGAATAACGCTTATGACATACAACAGGAGCTTTTGCTTCGTTACGGAGAGAAGTTGAATCTCAAGGTGGAGATCGCTTCGGTGAGGGACAGAATGAAGATGAATCAGCTTATGGAGCGACATCGGCCCAATATTATCTTCCATGCTGCGGCACACAAGCATGTACCCCTCATGGAGGATTGTCCGGAGGAAGCAATCCGCAACAATATCTTTGGAACCTATTACCTGGTGGATGCTGCTGCAAGATATGGGGTAGATAAATTTGTACTGATCTCAACGGATAAGGCAGTAAATCCGACTAGTGTCATGGGGGCCAGTAAACGTTTCTGTGAAATGATTTTACAAAGTATGAAAGACAGCAGTAAAACAGAGTTCGCTGCAGTGAGATTTGGTAATGTTCTCGGATCCAACGGATCGGTTCTGCCCTTGTTCCAGAAGCAGATTGCACAAGGCGGACCAGTAACCATTACGGATAAGAGGATTGTCCGTTATTTTATGACAATCTCAGAAGCCGTACAATTGGTGCTGCAGGCAGGCGCCATGGCAGGTAATGCGGAGATCTACGTGCTGGATATGGGAGAGCCGGTGAAAATTCTTGATCTTGCAGAGAATTTGATTCGTATGTCAGGGCATGTTCCTTACACAGAGATTCCCATCATTGAAACGGGACTTCGTCCTGGTGAGAAGCTGTATGAGGAGCTGCTGATTAATAATAATGAGCTTATTGCTACGAAGAATCAAAAGATATTTATTGAGCATCAAAGTGATATTTCAAAAGAAGAGATACAGGAAAAGCTGAAAATACTAGCCGCAGCCCTCAGATCAAAATCACCGCAGGAGATTAAGGCTGCTATGAAGAAGGTAATTCCAAACTATATGGATCCTAAGGAGGTTAATCAGTGATTCATGTAATTTCCATACAAGAGAAGGACAAATGGAACAAAGTGGTGAAAAGCTTTGAGAATTACGATGTATGTTACCTTCATGAGTATGCCTCCGCCTTTTGGCATCGGGGCGATGGGGAACCCATGCTCTTGTACTATGAGGATCAAAATACCAGGGCGATGAATGTAGTGATGAAACGCAACATCGCACAAGCCTTATATTTTCAGAGCAAACTGGAGCCGGAGGGATGGTATGACTTATCTACCCCTTATGGTTACGGAGGCTTTTGGTTTGAAGGTGTGAACAGGAGCCGGGTGGAAGAGGAATATTTGACTTTTTGTCGGGAAGCAGGCTATATCAGTGAATTTGTAAGATTTCATCTTTATAGCAATTATCAGGATGTTTTTCAGGGGGAGCTGGAACACAGGACCCATAACATTGTAAGGGATCTGACACCGTCTATGGAGGAGATTCTCCATGATTTTGAATATAAAGTTAGAAAAAATCTGAAGCGGGCTGAAAGTGTGGGCCTGAAGGTTGAGATAGATACTAGCGGCAGAAGACTTCTGGAGTTTTTGGAGATATATCAGGGTACCATGCAGAGAAACAATGCAAAGGACAGCTTTCGTTATCCCAGGGAGTTTTTTGATAGATTAAACCTCATGCAGGGAAATTATGTGTATTTGCATGCCCTGCACGACGACAAGGTTATCTCCACAGAGCTGGTCTTATACGGAAGTGAGAACTGCTACTCCTTTCTTGGGGGAACCGACAGCAGATATTTTGCATTTCGACCAAATGATTTTCTGAAATATGAAATTATCAAATGGGCCAGGGAAAAGAAGTTAAAACGCTTCATTCTGGGGGGAGGCTATGGTGCGGATGATGGTATCTACCAGTTTAAAAAGAGCTTTGCACCCCAGGGAAGCGTTGATTTTTACATTGGCAAAAGGATCTTTGATCAGAGCAAATATAATAAACTGCTTGAAATAAGAAAAGAGGGCGGGAGTGAATTGGATACACAATTTTTCCCGCTCTACCGAGGGTAACCCACTCTACTATGGGTAACCCACAACGCTAGGGTAAGGAGTTAAGTAAATATGAGTTTATATGAGGATATTATAGAAAGAAAAGAGAAAATCGCACTGATCGGTCTTGGCTATGTTGGTCTGCCAATTGCAATCGCATTCTCAAAAAAAGCCAGGGTCATCGGTTATGATATTAATAAAGAAAAAATCGCATCCTATAAAAAGGGAATTGATCCTACCGGTGAGGTTGGAGATGACCGGTTAAGGGAAAGCTCCGTTGAGTTTACATCCCAGGAGAAAAAATTAAAGGAAGCAGCCTTTTACATTATTGCAGTACCGACTCCCATTCATGAGGATCATACCCCTGATCTGACTCCGGTGGAGGCCGCCAGTAAGACTGTGGGCAGAAATCTGAAAAAAGGAGCTGTTGTCGTATATGAATCCACCGTCTATCCAGGCGTGACCGAGGAGATCTGCATCCCAATTCTGGAAAGAGAATCGGGCATGCGATGTGGGACTGACTTCAAGGTTGGATATTCTCCGGAGAGAATTAACCCCAGTGATAAAAAACACAGGCTGGAGAACATTGTTAAGCTGGTATCTGGCTGTGATGAGGAGGCTTTGGAGCTGATTGCAAAGGTATATGAGCTGGTAATCGAAGCAGGGGTATGCAGAGTGGAGAATATTAAAATAGCTGAAGCGGCTAAGGCCATTGAGAATGCCCAGAGGGATATCAATATCGCATTTATGAACGAGCTTTCCATGATCTTTCATAAGATGGGTATTGATACCAGGAAGGTGCTGGAAGCCGCCAAGACAAAATGGAACTTTTTAAACTTTACCCCTGGTCTGGTGGGAGGACATTGCATAGGCGTGGACCCCTATTACCTTACTTATAAGGCAGAACAGATGGGCTATCATTCCCAGGTGATCCTGGCTGGCAGAAGGGTGAATGACGGAATCGGAAAGTACATTGCAGAGCAACTGATCAGGAAGCTGATCGCTGCGGATCTGCCTGTAAAGCAGGCTAAGGTTGCTGTTCTTGGAATAACCTTTAAGGAGAATTGTCCAGATACCAGAAATACCAGGGTCATTGATATGATAAAGGAATTGAGGGAATATGGAATCGATCCCTTGGTATCGGATCCCTTGGCTGATACCAAGGAAACCCAGGAGGAATACAAAATTACATTAACTTCGCTTGATGAAATTAAGAATATGGATGCCCTGGTGATCACGGTAGCACATGAGCAATATTGCAGCCTGACCCCTGAGAAGATCAGGAGCTTATATCCGGCAGAGGAAAGCAGGAGCAGAGTACTTCTGGATGTCAAAGGGATCTTCGACCGTAAAACCTATGAAGCCTTAGGGTATCACTATTGGAGCTTATAATATGCAGCATTACGATAAAAAAGTGGGTGCACTGCGAAGTGCCCCACTTTTTCCAGGCTGTGTTTCTTATCTTCTAATCCAGAAGAATAATCTTCGTACCAATCCGGCAATTACACCAATGACGATGGCAATCGCCGTACTTAACAGAATGTACCTTCTGATAAAGCTCAGGCAGCCAAAGTACACCATTAGCTCCGATACGGTACAGATGTCTTTCAGGAAGTATAAGCCTGTGATCATGATGGTAAAGGTAACCAAATCGATGATCAAGGCAGTATAGATATCAATCTCTGTCCGTAGGCGTGCAGCTATGCTGAAGGCCAACGCGCCAAGTAAGCCGGGTACGATCAAAATTAAGAAGAACATTATAAAGTCCATAAAAAGCCTCCTTTGCTTTTCTATATAATTCCATAATTATTTTATGACGAGTAGGGACTACTGGTTACAGAAAAATGTCGAAAATGTTCGGTCTGGAAGGAATTTAAGAATATTTTGATAATTTATGCCTGGAGTTATGTCACAGCGGCAGCAAGCGGAATAGAATAATCTTAAGTGATGTTATATCAGCTTAGTGTGAAAGGATAACAATTTTGCACTGCATTGACAGCATGGAGGATATTATGGAAAAGAAACGCATTTACTTATCATCACCCACCATGAACGGCAGTGAAATGGACTATATCAGGGAGGCCTTTGAAACAAACTGGATTGCACCGCTGGGACCCAACGTAGATGGGTTTGAAAAAGAGCTGGCAGCATATCTTGGGACCAAGAGGGGGCTTGCAGTCAGCTCAGGTACTGCCGCAATCCACCTTGCCCTCAGGTATGCCGGTGTGGGTAGAGGAGACATCGTATTTTGCTCTTCCCTGACCTTTATTGCAAGCTGCAATCCAATCCGCTATCTGGGAGCCACCCCTGTATTTATTGATAGCGAATATGAAAGCTGGAATATGGATCCTGCAGCACTTCGGCGGGCCTTTGCAGAGTATCCCAAGGTCAAGGCTGTGATCGTCGTCAACCTGTATGGTACGCCTGCAAAGTTAACTGAGATTGCAGAGATCTGTCAGGAGTATGGGGTCCCGCTGATTGAGGACGCTGCGGAATCCCTGGGAAGTAAGTACTACGGAAGGTACACCGGTACCTTTGGCAGCTTTGGGGTATTTTCCTTTAACGGTAATAAAATCATAACTACCTCCGGTGGCGGTATGGTGGTATCGGAGGATGAAAAGGCCATAGAGAAGCTGCGCTTCTGGGCAACCCAGGCCAGAGAAAAGGAAAAACATTATGAACATAAGGAGATAGGTTACAACTACAGAATGTCCAATATACTTGCTGGGATTGGGAGGGGGCAGCTATTATCCCTTCCT
>JAJUHH010000198.1 GCA_029267975.1 Clostridiales bacterium | reverse complement strand
TACGGTTTGTGAGGAGTGCATCGAAACAAAGCCGGTTCTGGATCAGCTGCCTAAATCGGTTGAAATAGACGGTAAACATGTTATGGTTGACCTAATTAAAATCAATACCCGTTCAGGCAACAATAATGAAAGGGTGATGGCCTTTTTTGACGCATATGAAGTACCGGACGAAGACAGGATGGTACCCATTGTGTTTACTGCCAAGGGCTATTATGCAGGGATTGAAAGAATCTCGGAACTACTTGCGGCAGAACTAAATCGTAAGGAGAACCTGGGCTTTGAGTTCCCCCAGATCAGCGAGTAAGAGATTACATTAAATAAAAGACATAGAAGGGAAGAGTGGTAATGGAAGCAAGTAAGAATAAGAAGAAGTGGGGATTAAGGGAGGACATACAAAGACGATGGCAACTATATCTGATGCTGCTTTTGCCGCTGCTTTATATCACTCTCTTTTGCTATATCCCAATGGGGGGAATTGTGATTGCCTTTAAGAATTACAGCTTTCGAAAAGGAATTATGGGGAGTGAATGGGTAGGTCTGAAATATTTTATTCAGTTTTTTACGAATCCGGATATGGCAAGGCTGCTTAGAAACACCTTGATTATCAGCATCTATCAGCTGATCGCAAGCTTTCCGACTCCCATCATACTGGCCTTGGCCCTACATATTATCGGGGGGACCCGTTTTAAGAAATTCATGCAGTCTCTGACCTATGCGCCTTACTTTATATCCACAGTTGTGCTGGTAGGTATCGTACTTCAGTGCCTGCATCTGAATATTGGCATTGTCAATAGTGTTCTGGATTTTCTGGGCTTTGACAGAGTTGATTTTATGGGAAGAGTATCCTACTTCAGGCATATTTATGTTTGGTCCGGAGTATGGCAGGTGACCGGCTATTCAGCCATTATCTATATAGCGGCCTTGGGTAATGTAGACCAGTCTCTGGTGGAGGCTTCCCTGATTGACGGTGCAAACCGGCTGCATAGAATACGCATTGTCGAGCTTCCGGCCTTAAAACCCATCATTACCATCCAGCTGATATTGGCCATCGGAAGTATTATGGGTGTCGGCTTTGAGAAGGTATATCTGATGCAGAACAACCTGAATCTGCCTGTATCCGAGATTATCTCTACCTATGTATTTAAACGGGGCTTACGGGATATGCAGTATTCCTTTGCAACAGCGGTTGGACTCTTTAATTCGCTGGTTAACTTTATCTTATTATTCACAGCCAACAAGATCTCACAGAAATTCGGCGAAACTAGCTTATGGTAGAAAGAGGAGAGAATATGCAAGCATCATCACAAACACAATATCAGGGTACAAAAATTAAATTATACCATACCCTACCTGATCGGATCCTGCTGGCCTGTGTATGGATATTACTGATGGCCATAGCCGTAGTTATTCTGGTACCGGTTCTTTTTATTCTGGCTTCCTCCTTCAGTGATGCCAAAGCTGTCTCTGCCGGAAAGGTATTTTTATGGCCGGTGGATTTTTCACTGGCCGGATACCGGGTAATCTTTGAGTCACCCAATATAGTAAAAGGCTTCCTTAATTCCGTCGCCTATACTGTGGTGGGAACCATTGTCAGTGTAACCTTAACCCTGCTGGCCGGCTATCCCCTATCCAGAAGTGACCTTAAGATCCGCAAGCCGGTTATGATCCTGTTTACGATAACCATGTTCTTCAGTGGAGGTATGATCCCTACCTATATGGTAGTGAGCAGGCTGCATTTGATTGACAGCTTCTGGGCAATGATCCTTCCCTCTGCCATGGGGGTATGGAATGTGATTCTGATCAAAACCTACATTCAGAGCTCCATCCCCCTGGAAATATTCGAAAGCGCTTCCATCGACGGTTGCTCAGACTGGAAATACTTTATTAACATGGTAATCCCTCTGGCCAAGCCCATCATAGCTGTTATGGTGCTCTTATATGCCGTGGGTAAATGGAATGACTTTTTTTCAGCTCTTCTGTACTTAAATGATACGGCCAAATCCCCGATGCAGCTAATTCTGCGTAATGTACTGGTGACCAATGACAGCAGCGGTATGGTAATGAGGCTGGAGGAGCAGATGAGCCGCCAGGAGTTAAAAACTTTAATGCAATATTCACTGGTTGTGGTATCTTCCCTGCCTGTTATGTTATTATATCCTTTTATACAGAAGTATTTTGTAAAGGGAATTATGATGGGATCCATCAAGGGCTGAGAATTTATCATGAGCAGTTAATATAAAGAGGTAAAAAATGAAAAGGAGAGGTAAAAATGAGAAAGAAGACATTAATAACCAAAGCAATGGCACTAAGCCTTGCAGCTGTCCTCTTGCTTGGCGCTTGCAGCAATGGCGCTAAGAGTGACCCAACCAATGATGGTAATAAGGCAACAAGTGCTCCGTCTGAGAGCACAACTCCGGGGGGAGAGGAGCCGGTAACACTAACTGTTGCAGTACAGATGAATGAGAAGGGCGAGTATTCCGATGCCAACTATGCAATTCGCTGGATTGAGGAGCAGACCAATGTCAAATTCGATTTTGTTCAGCTGCCCAGTGATTCTGCCGATGCTGATACGAAGCTGAATCTGATGCTGTCCAGTGGAGATTATCCGGATGTTATATGCTATAATTTAAACAAACAGAAAACTGTGAAGTTTGGTATGGATGGTATTTTTATTCCTTTAAATGATCTGTATGAGAAATATGGCAGCAATATGAAGAAGCTCTTTCAGGACAGACCTCAGTATGAAGCCAATACCTATGCTCCTGACGGCAATATCTATGGCTTCCCTACAGAAAATGAATGTTTCCACTGTACAGCTTATCCCAAGCTTTGGTATAACACAGAGTGGCTGAAATCCCTTGGTTTATCCGAGCCTACTACCACAGAGGAGCTGAAGAATGTTCTGATTGCGGTAAAGAACAGCGATTATAATGGCAACGGCAAGGCGGATGAGATTCCCCTGACCGGCAGCCCTGATTGGGATTGTCAGCTGGAATGGTATCTGATGAACTCCTTTGTACCGATTGACAAAACGACACTTTCCTATGCAAAGGATGGCAAGGTGGTCTTTGCAGCTGCCTCCGATGAATTTAAGAAGGGCCTGGAGTACATGCATGAATTATTTGAGTTAGGCTTGATTGATCCTACCACCTTCTCTCAGAGCAGCGATCAGATGCAGCAGGTGATCCGTTCTGATAATAAGCTGGTGTTCGGTTACACTGCAGACCATTTTGCAATGGGCATCAATCTGGAGGATCCACATATGAATGAAGTTACAGCAGCTATGGTTCCGGTAGAGGGCCCCACAGGAGCAAGATACCAGCTGCACAAGGACTATGTGGATATGACACCGGGCTTTAACTGGTTCATTACTGACAAGTGCAAGAACCCTGAGGCAGCATTCAAGGTTGGTGACTTCCTCATGGGTGATGATGCTTCCATGATCCAAATGTATGGGGAAGAGAACAAGTACTGGGGTAAATTAGAGAAGCCTGTAGCTTCTATCTTACAGGGTACCCAGGCAATTTATTGGATTAAGCCCGGCTTTACCTCCAATGAGAATGACGATTACAACAAGAACACCTGGTGGACAGGCCTTTATAACATGAGAGCAGAGTTCCGTGCGTCCATGTCCCCTCGTCCGGAGAATATGTATGAGCCTAGTGCTTATGAAGCCAGACTGTTTGATGAGACAATGAAGGTAGTTGACTATTTCTATCCCGAATATCTCCCTCAGAATGTCTTCTTTGAGAACACTGATGAGTCAGAGCGTTTTGCTACCTTACAAACCTCCTTGCAGGAATATGTAAAGACTTCCATGGCACAGTTTATTACAGGAGAATTAAATCTTGAAAGAGATTGGGCTGCCTATGTAGATACGCTGAATAACTACGATGTAGAAACTTATGTACAGTTATATCAGAAGGCTTACGATGTGTATAATAATGCCAGCAAATAAGAATTGTAGTCGAATATCCTGAATGAGGTAAGATGAGGATGCCCAAAATGACGCTTTATAGATCATTTTGGGACACCCTCATCTACGCTGTTACTGGGTAGGAAGCTATATCATATCCTGTGTTTCCATGGAATAGTTGACATCGATGGAGTCTTGCAAATAAGCATGCTTTTCCTGATAATTAGGATTTGCTATAAAGTTCGAAGGAACTAGATATGGCCGAAAAAACGCGTATCGGCTTGCAGCAGGTTTCTTAACAGAAGTGTGCGGCGCAGTACACAGATAGGTTATTTTATGAAAAATAATAAAGTATATATTCGGTTGATCATTACTTATCTGCTTGTTTTCCTGATTCCTGTACTGGTGAATATTCTTGTTCTGAATGAAATCAGAGAATCCACGCAGGATAATATCCACCAGATCGTTTTGACGAATCTGGACCATACGAGAGACATCATGAATAATAACTTTCAGGAAATCAATAGGATTGTAGAAAATCTATCGGCCAACAGTACAATCTTATATATAGCGACGCAGATGGGAGAAGAGGAAAAGCGGATCGAGATTTCCAAGCTGCGTTCTGCCCAGGACTATATGAATGCTATGCAAATCCAGACATTTGTGGAGGAATACTACCTGTTCTTTCACGGGAGCAATATGATCATCAGTCCGGATCACATATACCTGAATGCAGAGTCCAGCTGGCCCTTCTTCCAGTACGGTGATCTTACCTGGGACGACTGGAAGCAGAGAATGATGATGAGTTACTCCAATTATATATTCCCGGAGGCTAAGACCCTACAAAACCTGAAGTCCAGGGATATGATACTTTTTGTACAGTCTTTGGTTACCAATTCGGGAGTTAAGGGTAACTTCATCTTTCCCATTAAAAGTTCTTCCATCAAAGCCTTGCTTAAGGATACCTATGTAGCCAATGAGGGCTGGGCTTATCTGCTGGATGAGGCAGGAGAGACAATACTTACCATTTCTTCAGAGAAAGAGGAGTTTGAATTGGTGCCGGTGGAGTATCTGGACAATGGTAAGAATATTCAGGAAGTCAGGATGAACGGAAGAGATGTGGCTATTATAAAGTCAGCTTCGCAGAAAATGGGTCTGACCTTTGTTGCTGTACTGCCGAAGGATTATATTGCCTCCCAGATCAAGGAGGCGCAGGAGAGCACCGTTCGAATGACCATTGTGGTATTGATCGTAGGGATCTGCAGCATACTGACCCTATCCTGGTATCGCGGCCGGTCCATCAACAGGGTACTGCAGCTTTTGTTTAAGATAAATGCAAGTGATGAGAGGATGCCGAAGGGGGACGAGATGGTCTACATCTCCAACTCCCTGCAGCAGTTAATTGAACGAAATACAGATCTGAAGGAAAATATAAAAAGGCAGGAGCCCATCACAAGGGGACTCTTGCTGGAAAGGCTGCTGTATAGCTCGGAATCCGGAAATGATAAGAGTCTTGAGGAATATGGAATATACCTGACCGGACGTAAGCTTTTAGTAATTGTCTTTCGCTTCGGAGACAATTCTGCCGGAGAGATCAACGACCACGCTTCGGAATTTACTGTTTATAAGCAGGTACTGCAAAAGGAACTGGATTCAATCCTTCCGGGCGATAAATACCTGTGTGATACAGACATCAATGCAGGAGCAATTCTTTGTGCCATGGAGGAGGTCCCTTCCGGGGAGCTGCCCCCATGGAGTAAGGAAGTGGCCCTTGACCGGATGGAAAAGCTGCTTGCGATCTTCTGGAAGGAATATGGTATCTCCGTAAGAATGGGTATCAGCAATCTGTGCCAGGATTTGACGCAGATTAGCAGGACCTATGATCAGGTGTATGAAATGCTCTTATATGGAGCGGCTTCCGGCAAGAAGGTACTCTTCCATGAGGACTATCTGGGCAGCAGGGAGTACTATTATTACCCGGTACCCCTGGAGGAACGTCTGGTAAACGCCGTAAGAACGGGAAATGAGGAGATAATGCATGCCCAGCTGACCGAGGTCTATCGGATCAATGTGCTGGAGCGTAATATCAGCCCTTCCATGATGCATTTTCTGGT
>JAJUHH010000197.1 GCA_029267975.1 Clostridiales bacterium | reverse complement strand
GATATTAAAGGAGTTCATAGAATCTGATTATTTCGGTGAGATCTATTATGCGAAAGCTACCTATCTGAGAAGAAAGGGGAATCCCGGAGGTTGGTTCGGGGATAAGTCACGCTCTGGCGGCGGTCCTTTAATTGATCTGGGGGTTCACGTGATTGATCTTGTCAGATATCTCATGGGCAATCCCAAGCCTGTCTCCGTATATGGTGCCACCTTTACGAAACTGCATGACAGAAGCAACATCAAGGGTAAGAAGTTCTATAAGGCATCAAGTGCTAGCGATCATGATATCTGTGATGTGGAAGATTTGGCTACTGCAATGATACGCTTTGAGAATGGTGCCGTGCTTTCCATTGAAGCAAGCTTCAGCCTGAATATAAAAAAGGACCAAGGTAAGATAGAGCTTTTTGGAACAAAAGGCGGCGCGAAGCTGGATCCGGAATTGGAGCTTTACAGTGAGATTAACGACTATCTGGCGGATGTTACCCTGGATGCAGAAACCTCTCTCAGCTTTGACGGCTTATTTGCCAAGGAAATCGATCATTTTGTATCCTGTGTGAAGGATGGAACACCTTGTATCTCACCTGCCCAGGATGGAATTGATATCATGGCGATCCTGGATGCTATTTATGAATCTGCAAGAACAGGTCACGAGGTATTATTATGAAAATTTCGGTAAGTTCCTATAGCTTTCACAGATTGTTATGCACGGGCGAAATGACACAGCTGGACTGTATCCGTAAAGCGAAGGAAATAGGTTTTGACGCTATTGAATTTGTTGACATACTTGCACCGGAAGGTATAACAAAAGAAGAATATGCAAAAAGTTTAAAAGAAGAATGTGCCCGCTATGAGATGCCCATATCCAGCTTTACCTTTGGAGCTGATTTTCTGAAGGGCAGCGGGGGAGATATTCGTCATGAAATTGAACGCGTAAAGAAAATGGTGGATTTGGCGGCTATTCTGGGGACCAAATTAATCAGGCACGATGCTACCACCGGGGATGGCAGGCCATTTGATACGGTATTGCCCCTCCTGGCAGATGCCTGCCGTGAAGTTACCTGCTATGCAGCATCCAAGGGTATCCGGACGACAGTTGAAAATCATGGTTATTTCTGCCAGGACAGCGACAGGATGGAGAAATTATATCAAGCGGTAAATCACGATAATTTTGGATTGTTAATGGATATGGGGAATTTCTTATGTGCTGATGAAGCACCGGAAAAGGCCTTTGGAAGACTTGCACCCTATGCCTTTTATATCCATGCCAAAGACTTTCTTTATAAATCAGGCAGTATGACAAATCCGGGAGAAGGTTTCTTTCAAACCAGAGCGGGTAATTATCTAAGAGGTACGATCATCGGCCATGGAGATGTTCCGGTTACTCAGTGCATCAGGATATTAAAGAATGCAAAATATGACAGCTATATTGCCATTGAGTTTGAAGGGATGGAAAATAATCTTCAGGCCCTTACCATCGGACTGCATAACCTAAGGCGTTTTATCAATGAATGATGATCCCGAGCAGGAGAGTAAAGAAATCAATAAGAAAATCTTAATTTGTTCCTAAAAGTAAATTAAAGATGACTCCTTATTCTGTGGTTGAATGAAATCAATACGAATAAGGAGTTGATTTATTATTATAAAGGTAAAATCCAAAGGGGAAGGGTTACTTATGCATACGAAAAATTCATTAATCAAGGATATTGAACAAGCAGGAATTAGAAACCAGGGCACTTTACTCATTCATTCTTCCATGAAGGCAATCGGACCGGTTGAGGGTGGAGGCGATACGGTGCTAGATGCTTTTATTGAATTTATGAAGGATGGGCTCTTGTTATTTCCCACCCATTCCTGGTCGGCTTCTAATCTGAAGGATGAGACTTATGATCCAATGACAGAGCCTTCCTGTGTCGGAATACTACCTAATCTATTTATGAAAAGGCCAGGGGCTATGCGCTCCATGCACCCCACCCACTCGGTGACTGCTATGGGAAGCAGGGCTTGGACCTATGTGCAACGTGATAATGATGTCCATACTCCATGCCCCCGGAATGGTTGCTTTGGCGGTTTATACGACGAAGCGGCACAAATCCTATTCTTAGGTGCCAGCTTAAAGAAAAATACATTTATTCATAGTGTTGAAGAATGGCTGAATATTCCTAACCGCATTGCCAGCACACCGCGTAAAATCAAGCTTTTATATGAAGATGGACAGATTCGTGAAGTAGATGTTTATGGTCACTTCTCTACCAGGGGAAATGTATCCCAAAACTATGACAAGTTGCTCCCCCCTATGCTGCAAATGGGAATTGCCAGAGAAGTGAAAGTCGGAGATGCATTATCCTATGTGATAGAAGTAAAGCCTATGGCAGACTGGGTCATAGGCTTGCTAAAGGAGAAACCGACCTTATTTGATGATAATCAACCCATTAAATAAAGACGGTTTCTTATGAAAGGACTCGGAAGCAGATCATAGTAAAACCTTATCAATCTCAAATTGAGAATAGATGACTAGCCACAACTGGGTATTATAAACAGTGATATTCCATACTCCAATTCCCAGTAATTGAAACTCACCGACCACATCCAATAAAGCATCGATGCTTCTGGCATCGATGAACCAAACAATATGATCGACGGGGGTGCCGTGAGGATTATTGGTATATAAATAAAAAGGGGTTTGAGAAACAGAATCAAATTCAACCGCTGCTCCCATATCACGTGCTAAGTCTATGGACCGGTCAAGTGTAAGTGCACTTACATTGGATAGGCCGGCCAAAAAGGGAAGCTCCCAGTCGTATCCGATGGTTGCCATTCCCATAATCACCTTGCTGGGCGGTATATAAGCCAGAACATAATCAAGGAAGATCCTAATATTATTGATGGAGCTGATTGGGGCTGGCGGGTTCGTATTTGTTGCCCACTGATAGTCCATAAATGTGATGTTATGAGCTAATTGGTTTAATATGGAGTAATCAATCCGTTCAAACAGGATATTTGAACCAGAAGAGGTCAAAGTTGGATTGATGGTTACAAATACCAGAAAGCCTTCTGCCGATAATCGACTTGCTATTTTTGAAAAGTATTCTTCGTATAACTGCAGATTTGACGCGCTGATATATTCAAAAGCAATATTAATGCCATAATATCCCTTGGTTCTTAAAATATTCAGTATGTTATCAACCTGTATATTTTGAAAATCTTCATTTATTAGCAAATCAAATGCAACCTGAATATTTGCCTGTCCTCTAATGGTCAGGGTAGTTAAAAGCATTAAGGGCATAACACCGTAATCCTTGGCTATTTGTATTGTTTCAGTATCATCATAATAAGCTATAATTTCCCCTTCCTCTGTGGCAGTATAATTAAGTACGGATAAATAAGTAAGGTAGGGTAGGGTTCTTCTTAAAATGGCTTTGTCAATATAAGGAACGGTATTACCGTGTACTGTAATATGCCCCCTGGTGGGGTATTTTATGACAATGATATCCCCTGGGTAGATATAGTCTCTTTCCGATAAGTAGGGATTATTGATTAATAATTGAATAACAGAAACGTTAAATGAATTGGCGATATCCTCTAGTGTATCGCCTTCTTTTACAACGTAAGTAATTTCCGGATATGCAATGACGATTGACTGTCCAATCACCAGGTTATCCGGATCATCTAAACCATTATCCAGTATTAGGGTGGCAACGGATATTCCGTAATACTCAGCAATTGACTGAATAGTATCTCCAGCTTGAACAACATGAATGAACATAGATTGCCTCAATGATATTCTTATAATATCATATTTCCGTCCACATGCTATAGTGACAGATATATGATTAATTCTATGGTTGCTTTTTTTATTAGTGGAGTGCTATCATGTTTTTATATTACAAATATTACAACTATTTTATAAGAGCTTAAGCACAGAGCAGAGAGTGTAGGATAAACGTGGAGGATAGAAAAAATGTATGAAATTGACATCATCAGAGAAGTGTCTTATTCACAGAATAAAGAATGTTTGATTGATTTTTACATACCCAAACCGGACATACCTGTCCTGTCCTCATTTATTTTCATGGAGGCGGATTAACAGAAGGAAGCAGGCAGGATGAAGAAATCTTGATTAAGCTGGCTGCAACATACGGGATAGCAGTTGCGACTGCTGACTATCGTATGTATCCCAATGCAAAATATCCCGATTTTATTGAGGACAGCGCGGATGCAGTAGGCTTTGTTAAGGAATATAATCAGAAACACCATATGTTCAGCGAATATTATGTGGGCGGCAGCTCAGCAGGGGCTTACCTTACCATGATGCTTTTCTTCGACAGAAGCTATTTATCAAAACGTGGCATGGCAGTAGAAGAGATCTCAGGATATATTTTTGACGCAGGCCAACCCACAACTCATTTTAAAGTCCTGGAGGAGAGAGGTCAGGATCCCCGCTGTGTAAGGATTGATGAGGCAGCTCCGCTGTATTATATTAATCGGGAATATGAGCATAAGGCAAGGCAGCCAAGGATTATGATCCTTTATTCTGATCATGACATACCAAACAGGCTGGAGCAAAATCAAATGCTGTATCGTACCATGGCTGTCTTCAACTATGACATGGATAAGGTGGTAATGAAGTGCTTCGAGGGCTTTGAGCATTGTGCTTATTATGGTGCCCTGCAGGAGGATGACAGCTATATGCTTATGAAGTTATTTGCAGATTTTATCTGTAAGGAGTGAAATACTAGCCAAGGGGATCTATCATTGGAGCATTCTATTTATGGGGGATGATATTAGTTTTTCGGCTGGGTGGCTTGAATTTTATAAGAAAACATTTTATGATAAGAGGAATGAAACGGAGGAATGAGAATGGCATATCAAGTAAATATCATCGATAGCTTAGAGGAACTGGAGCAATGTGAGCTATTTCATATAGATCATTACCAATGGGTGGAAGGGCATCAGCCAAAAGCCTTTGGCCGTATGGGGCTTCTGCGTGATTTTGGCTTTGTAGTAACCATGACTGCTATGGAAGCGAACCCGCTTACGACTTACACAGAGGATAACAGCCCGGTATACTTTGACAGTGCCCTGGAAGCATTTTTTGATTTTACACCTGAGCGAGAGCCAGCCTACTATGTGAATTTTGAAATGAATTCCAACGGAGCTATGCTCAATGAGTTTGGAACGGCTGGTAACAGGAAGAGAGTAGAGGTACCGGGTCCTTGGAAAGGAAGCTGCCAGGCAAGCCGAAGGGAGGATTCCTGGTCGGTATTGCTGCAGATACCCATGGAATACATTTGTCATATCTTTGAGATAGAACCACGCAAGGCGGGAGACAGCTTTACTTGCAATTTCTTTAAAACCAGCAGCAGCAAAGCCTGTGAGCATTATGCCAGTTACGCACCGATTATCAGTGAAAAACCGAATTTTCATCTGCCTGAATTTTTTGAAAAAGCGATTATTGTAGACAGACCCTAGGGCTGATAACAAACCTGAGATCGCTGCAAATCATTATTATTAAAGAAAGAACAATATACACCCAAGTAGATAAGCGTAGTAATAAGTTTATCGGCTTGGATCTATATTGTTCTTTTTTTATCTGCTATATCATCATCAGCCCTATGATCACGCATCTATCCTTTGATCATGCACCAGCTCTTTGAGCATGCATCAGCCACTTGGTATTTGAGGATAAATATGAGAAAAAGCATGACAGATTTCACAAAATATGTTAGGATATATATAAATCTATTGTAAAAATTACCTTAAATTAACGAAAATAAGGAAAAGGATCGGTTCGGTATGCTGCATAAAATTGTGGTGAAATTATTTTTATCCAAGAACTTATTTGCCAAATTAATGATCATGTTATTACTAATATCAATCCTTCCGATTTTCCTGATCCAATTTATATCCTATCAAATAAGTACTTCCACTGTAGAGAGACAGACGAAAGAACTAATCAGGGCTAACCTTGAGCAATCCAGCAATAGTGTGGAGGAGTTCTTTAATGCTTACGATAAGATTATTCTGGATATCTATACGGATAGCAGCTATGTTGACAATCTGAAGTATATC
>JAJUHH010000196.1 GCA_029267975.1 Clostridiales bacterium | reverse complement strand
GATGCCATTACCGGTCTGATCATAACCTTAATCAACCTGGTAGGCGGTACCGTCATGGGTATTACATCCATGGGAATGCCTGCCATGGAAGCCTTTCAGCATTTCTCCATCCTGACCATAGGTGATGGTCTTGTAAGCCAGATTCCTTCCTTACTGATCTCACTTTCTACCGGTATTCTGGTTACCAAGGTATCTAAGGAAGCGGATATGGGCAATATGCTGATGAAGCAGCTCTTTTCCATTCCCAAAGCCTTATACATTGTTGGCGGAAGTATGATAGGTTTTGGTATCCTGACACCTCTTAACGTGCTGGTTTTTACAGCCTACGGTTTGGTCTTTATCATATCCGGACGAATCATAGCGAACAGGGTTGAGGAGGCTTCCATAGAGCAGGAGGTATCAGGAGAGGACATTGAAGCCAGTGAGATCCGCAAGCCTGAGAATGTGGTATCCCTGCTGAATGTGGATCCCATCGAGCTGGAATTCGGTTATGGTATTATTCCTCTGGCTGATACCAATCAGGGCGGTGATTTATTAGATCGTGTAGTTTTGATCCGAAGACAGATCGCACTGGAGCTTGGCTGTGTTGTTCCCATGATCCGTCTCAGGGATAATATCCAGCTCAATCCAAATCAGTACATCATCAAGATCAAAGGAATTCAAGTGAGTGAAGGCGAGATCTTGTTTGACCATTATATGGCTATGAACCCTGGTTATGTGGAAGAGGAGATCACCGGTATTCCGACCTTTGAGCCCTCCTTCCATCTGCCTGCCCTCTGGATTACCGAAAGCCAGAGAGAAAGGGCGGAGACCCTTGGATATACTGTGGTTGACCCGCCGTCCATCATTGCAACCCATCTGACTGAGGTGATCCGCAATCACATCCATGAGCTTCTTACCAGACAAGATGTTCAAACTCTTGTTAATAACATACAGGAAGCCAATCAAACCCTTATTTCAGAGCTGGTGCCTAAGCTTCTGAATATCGGTGAGATACAGAAGGTTCTGCAAAACCTCCTGAGAGAGGGAATTTCCATCCGGGATTTGGTGACCATATTCGAGACTCTGGCGGATTATGCACCCAGCACCCATGATACGGATGTGCTGACCGAATATGTAAGACAAAGTCTGAAGAGAGCCATTTCCAACAAGTATTTCCCTTCCGGGGAGATGACCAGTGTTGTAACCCTGGATCCCAAGGTAGAGCAGGAGATCATGGGGGCGGTGAAGCAATCCGAGCAGGGTGCATACCTGGCCCTGGATCCCGGAGTGACCAGGGAGATTATTGATGCTGTACAGAATGAAGTACATAAGCTGGAGGATATGGGTAAGACCCCGATTATCATAACCTCTCCGATTGTAAGAATGTACTTTAAGCGTATGACCCAGGATTATTTTAAGGATCTAATTGTAGTATCATATAATGAGATAGATTCATATGTAGAATTACAGTCAGTTGGGATGGTGACAGTTTAGTGATTATCAAGAAATTTCAAGCGAATACGGAAACGGAAGCAATCATGCTCGCCAAGGAAGAGCTGGGCAAGGATGCTATTGTTATGAATATAAAGACCATATCGCCGAAAGGAATATATAAGCTGTTTCGTAAGCCGCTTGTGGAAATTACGGCTGCTGTTGATGAAAATGTTACTTTTAAGACCGAACGGCAACGTATGACTTCTTACGCTGCTCCCTTTAGGAAGCAGCCTTCGTCGGATATCATCTATGATGATGAGCCGTCAGCAGCTCCCTCGGCCATTGAGGCTAAGCTGAATAATTTGCAGAGTTTACTAGAAAAGCAGCTAAGAGAAAAGGAAGCAATTTCCACAGAGAAAGAGGGAATACCTCAAATGCAGAGTGCAGAGATGGAGAATACAAAGCAGCCCCAATCCAATCGAAATCTGGCCTTTATCCAGTTAGTCTATAACCAGCTGATTTCCAATGAGGTGGATGAAAAGTTTGCGAATCAGATTCTGGGAGAGATTGAAGGAACGCTGAAGAAGGAGGCTTCCATGGATAATATCCTGGCCAGCATTTATCAGAAAATCATTCTGAAGCTGGGACAGCCGAAGATGATAGAGCTTGGGGAAAGTAAGCCGAAGGTGGTTTTCTTTATCGGTCCTACCGGTGTTGGGAAGACAACTACCATTGCCAAGATAGCTTCCAAATTCAAGATGAAGGATAAGGCAAAGGTTGCGTTTTTTACTGCGGATACCTATCGTATTGCTGCTGTTGAACAATTGAGGACCTATGCCAATATTCTGGGAATTCCTTTAGAGGTCATCTATTCCGCAGAGGATCTTGTGCAGGCAAAGGAGAATTTTGCGGATTATGATCTTATTTTTGTAGATACAGCTGGGCGTTCTCATCGCAGTAAGGAGCAAAGGGACGACATTGAACAATTGATCAATGCAATTCCTGAGGAAGAAAGGGAAGTATATCTTGTATTAAGCGCAACAACGAAATATCGTGATTTAGTTAAGATTACTGAAGCTTATCGTGAGATTGTCAATTACAGTCTGATTTTTACAAAGCTGGATGAAACCAGTGCCATTGGAAACCTGTTTAATGTTCGCATGCTGACAGAAGCTCCCTTGTCCTATGCAACCTTTGGACAAAATGTACCAGATGATGTTGATAGAGTGGACGCACAAAATATTGCAAAGCAGCTATTAAGAGGCCAGTGATGCTAAAGGCAGGGAGCCGGGAAAGGCTTCTTGAAAAAGAGCCTTGCTTATTCTTTGAAGCCTAGGTTTCACAGCAAATAGTGTAATTACCCACCGGAGAAACATACAGTTTCTCTAAGACTTTTGAGAAAGGCATGGAAATTTTATGGACCAGGCGGAACGTTTAAGAAAAATGGTATATGAGCAGTCTGCTCCCAGAAGAACAGCAAGGGTGATAACGGTTACCAGTGGTAAGGGTGGAGTTGGTAAGTCGAGCGTATCGGTTAATTTGGCCATTGCACTCAGCAGGCTAGGGAAACGAGTCGTCATACTGGATGCTGATTTTGGCTTGGCCAATGTTGAAGTCATGTTGGGAATCAGACCAAAATACAATCTTGCTGATCTTATGTTTCGAGGAAAGAGCCTGTCGGAGATCATAACCCAGGGACCTGATAATATAGGTTTCATTTCCGGCGGATCCGGAATACAGGAGCTAACGAATCTGACCAGAGATCAAATTGTCTATTTAATACAGAAATTGGTAGAGCTGGATGAACGAGCTGATATCATTATTATAGATACCGGAGCCGGAATCAATGATTCTGTTCTTGAATTTGTTGCAGCAAGCTCTGAGGTGTTACTGGTAGTAACCCCGGAGCCAACCTCAATTACTGATGCATATGCGTTATTAAAAACACTGAACAGAAGGAGTGACATTGCTACATCCGATACAGTGATCAGGATGGTTGCAAATCGTGTTGATAACCATACGGATGGGAAAGAACTATATGATAAATTGAGTCTGGTAGTTAACAGATTCTTAAATATAAAAATGGAATATCTGGGAGCGATCCCCATGGATCAAAATGTGTCGAAGGCGGTTATTCGTCAGAAGCCTGCCCTTACGCTATATCCCAATACACAATTTACTCAAACTCTGACCTCCTTTGCTGCTATGTTATGTGCACCTGGGAAGGAGAATACCAACGAGAAAAAAGGAATTGCCCAATTATTTACGAATTTACTAAGATATCGCATTAAAAAGTAGATATTCGGGAGGTGGAAGGACATGCTTCGAGATTTACTATCAGCAGGTGATAAAATTGACATCAGAATCGTGGATCGGGACGGGAAGCCGTTACAGAGGTCAAGAAACTTTGCCAGTCAATTTGTAGAGTTTGTTGAGGATGACATCATTCATATTATGACCCCAATTGTTGCAGGTAAAACCGTAATCATGGAAGTCGGTAAAACTTTTAATCTGCTATTTTATACGGAAAAGGGACTGTATCACTGCAACAGTGTTGTTCTTCGGAATTTTAGGGAAAATAAAACCGTGCTGTGTGCAATGCGTATCGTCAGCAGCCCTGAAAAATTTCAAAGAAGACAGTATTACAGGCTTGAATTAATGCATGATATTGAATATCGTAAGATTACAACAGAAGAAGAAACCTTAAGCAGGATGCTGACTACAGGAGGATATAGCAGCGAGCAGGAAAAGGAAGAACTGGTAACCCTCCTCAGTCGCTATGACAAGGAATGGAATCAAGCTACCATGACGGACTTAAGCGGCGGCGGAGCCAAATTCACCTCCAATGTGGAGTATAAGGCGGGGGATAAGCTTCGTATCAAATTAGATTTTATCTACGAGGTGGACTTAAGAAAACCGGTATTAAACGCTAAGGTGATTAGCTCTAACCGTATCCAGACAAGAAGCAATGTATATGAAACACGGGTAGAGTTTACAGACATATTACAATGGGAAAGAGAAGCTGTCATTAAATACATATTTGAACAGGAGCGTAAGAGAAGGAAATTAGACAGATTATAATTTGTACTTGCTTTTAGCATGCGCTTCCTGTTAATAACTCAGAAAAGTCCTTTTGTAAGGCCTTAGGACAGGAAACACAGTAAAGTAAAAATGAATTTTTACTTGAAAATGTAGAAATGGGTGGAATGATGGCGAAAAATATTTTAATAATAGATGACTCTGCACTCATGAGAAGGGTCCTCTCTGATATAATTAGTAAGGATGGACGTTTCAAGGTAAGTGCTGAGGCAACAAATGGTTTAGAGGGACTCTCACTCATTGAAGAGAGAGGGAAGGAATTTGATGCCGTACTTCTGGATATCAACATGCCCAGGATGAACGGACTTGAATTGCTTGCCGAACTTAAGTTAAGAAATATGAAGCTTAAGGTAATCATAGTCTCTACCATGGCCAAGAGGGATGCAAAAGAAACCATCCGGGCTTTGGAATTGGGAGCCTTTGATTTTGTCACCAAGCCGGAAAGCTTTACTGAGGTAAAGAGCAATCAATTCTCTGACAGGCTGCTTCTTTGTCTGGCTGCTGCAACAGATGCACAAGGGATTCAGGAGCAGGCTCAGGCACAGGTACAAGACACCATAAGCTCCATAATGAATAATATCAAGGCAACACTGGCTGTCGTCTCTGATATGGAAAAAAAAGCATCAAAGACAAATGATCAGCCTGGCAGGCCCTCACAAGGCCCAGCAGACAGTTCAAAAAAAGGTGCAGCCAAGGAAAGTGCAGTAGTTCAGGAAAAAGAAGAAGCTCTTCAGGGACAAGATACAGTTAAGGAAACAGTTGCTCTTCCCAGGAAGAAGAAGCAGGTGAATACGGGAAGGGGTAAGCTAGTGGCCCTGGCCTGTTCCACTGGTGGCCCTAAGGCTCTTCACACAGTGATCCCGGGACTACCGGCAGACCTTGATGCAGCGGTACTGGTGGTACAGCATATGCCGGGAGGTTTCACCAAATCCCTGGCTGACCGCTTAAACGAGCTCAGCAAGATCCGTGTAAAGGAAGCAGAGGACGGGGACCGCTTAGTGAAGGGAACCGTATACATTGCAAAAGGCGGTCATCAGATGAGGCTAAAGCGCGGTGAGGATGGAAGCTATTTTCTTACCGTGACCAAGGAGCCAGCCAGACATGGACTGCTGCCTTGCGCAGATATCATGTATGAATCACTGCTGGATAGCGATTTTGAAGAAATCACCTGTGTTGTACTCACAGGGATGGGTGGTGACGGAACCGCCGGGATTTCACAGTTATATAAGAAGCATAATATTCATGTAATCGCACAGAACGAAGAGACCTGCATTGTATACGGAATGCCTAAAGTGGTAAAGGAGGCCGGTCTCGTTGATGAAGTGGTTGGACTCAGTGAAGTATCAGATGCCATCATAAGAAACGTTTACAAACGATGAGAAAGGTGGGTTATTAGCATGGACGTAAGTCAATACCTAGAGATTTTTGTTGAAGAAACCAAGGAGCATTTGCAAAGCTTAAATCAGCACCTGTTAATTCTGGAGCGTGAACCCGAAAACGAGGATACCATTAATGAGATCTTTCGTGCGGCACATTCCTTAAAGGGTATGTCAGGTACCATGGGATATAAGAGAAT
>JAJUHH010000195.1 GCA_029267975.1 Clostridiales bacterium | reverse complement strand
TTACTGTCCTCCTAATGTGTTTTTATTTACGTAACTGGCAGGTCACGTTTTTATTATACACATTAGGAGTTTTTTTGTCTGAATACATCGCTAAAGCTTCTATAGAACCACGCGACTATCGCGTGGTTTTCATAATACAACAAAGAGGAGCATCCCTAAAGGAATGCTCCTCTTTTCTGTGCTGATTAATCATTTCTAAGTCTTCCAAAGAAGCTAAGTGCATATAAACCTGATACACCAACGAGTGCATATATGATTCTTGATACGACGGTCATATCACCAAATATCGCACTTACCAAATCAAAGCTGAAAAAGCCGATCAAGCCCCAATTAATTGCACCGATTACAACGAGAACCAAAGCAATGTAATCTAACGTCTTCATAATTAACCTCCTTCATGTTTTATGCAAAATTTATCCTATATTTCTTTGTATAGCGTAACCTGTTTTTCAACTTTTATACATTTATCACATCAAAGGAGTCCTTGCAGTTAGTGTAATAAGGAATTATGAGCTTTCAATCCTTAAGTCGAATATCCGAGAAGCGGCATGTATGCACTTTACTATAGGTAGAAATGTAGTTTTGTGTAATATTTCCCAGTGAAATTTGTACCAAAAAATTAGGAAAGGGCTTTAAAAATCTAATAAAACTAAGTATAATGTATAAGAATATGAAATATAATGGGAAGCCTTTCATATGTAACATCATAGGCTTACCGAATAGGAGGCATAGGCTTGAGCGATAACAACAAGGTCGTGAAATTTAAAAAGCGAAGAACCGTGAATATCGGTGTAATTGTCTTTTTAATCCTGTTTTTATACATCAGCATTCACGTTTATTTCTATTTTACCAATGACCAGTTATCGATCTACGAAGTACATGAGGGCAGCACAGCAGTAGATAACCGTATCACCGGGTTGATTTTACGGGAGGAGCAGATCATAGCCTCCGACAAAGCCGGATATGTGTCCTATTATCAAAAGGAAGGGGCACGGGTTGCGAAGAATGCCAGTGTCTATTCCATTAATGAAAACCAAAGTATGAGCGATATTCTGGCAAGTACTGATGTGCCGATTACTCTGACAGAGAAGGAAAGCGCAGAACTGATACATAAGATCAATAGCTTTCGCAACAGCTATTCTGATGCTGATTATGACCCGGTATATGACTTTAAGGAAAATGTGCAAAGCTCGGTGCTGGACATTTTAAATACCACGCTGCTGGAGAATGAGAGAGCCTTAATGCAGCAATCCGGTGAGAATTATGCCCAACATATTATAACGAGTGCTGAAAGTGGAATCATTACCTATTATATCGACGGTTTTGAAACTATTACAGCGGATATGGTAACTGCGGATATGTTTAATCTGGACAATTACAAGCGGACAAGCCTTCGAACTACATCGATTATTGATCAGAATACACCCATCTATACCCTGATCACTTCGGAGCAGTGGAAACTGGTACTTCCTCTTACTAAGGAACAGTATGAGAAGCTGAATGGAAAAGAGCAGGTTACATTCACCATACTTCAGGACGATTTTAGGATGACGGCGGCTTTGGCCTTGCAGCAGAAGGGTTCTGAATATTATGGGATTCTGACTATGAACAAATATCTCTCCAACTATCTGGATGAGCGATTTCTGGAGGTTGAGTTGGATTTTGACACGATCAAAGGCTTAAAGATCCCTGTATCCTCTATCGTGGAGAAGGATTTTTATCTGGTACCGCTGGAATATCTGTCTATGGGGGCAGATAGTACTGATACCGGTTTGATTGTAGAAACTTATGATGGCAAAACAGGAGAGGCCATATTTACCTTTACCCCTACAGATATCTATTACCAGGATGATGCCTATGCTTATGTGGACGCCAAGCAATTTGCTGCCGGAACTTATATCCATTCCTCCACAAGCTCCGAGCGCTATACCCTGGGGCCCACCAATAAGCTGACCGGTGTATATAATGTTAATCTTGGTTATGCTGTATTCAGACGTATCGTAATACTATATCAGAATGAGGAATATTGTATTGTTGAGAAAAATACCCCCTATGGTCTGTCTGCCTATGATCATATTGCACTGGATGGCAGCACAGCCGAGGATCAGGCGATTATCAGCAAGAACGGATTTTAACGATGGTTATAACCCCATTTAGAATAGAAGGATGATAGAGCATGAGTGAAATTCAGGCGAACTTAATGAGTGTTGAACAAAGGATTCAGGCGGCCTGCGAGCGCAGCGGGCGTGACCGCTCAGAGGTAACACTGATTGCCGTCAGTAAGACGAAGCCCAAGGAGCTTCTGGCAGAGGCCTATGAATACGGCGTGCGACATTTCGGAGAAAATAAGGTACAGGAGCTGGTTCAGAAATATGAGGAACTTCAGCAAACCTTTCAGGATGGAGTTCATTGGCATCTGATTGGTCACCTGCAGCGAAACAAGGTCAAATATATCATAGATAAGGCTGAATTAATCCATTCTGTGGATTCTTACAGACTTGCGGAACAGATTGAAGCAGAGGCTGCCAAGAAAGACCTTGTATGCGATATCCTGATCGAAGTAAATATTGCAGAGGAGGATAGCAAGTTCGGAGTCAAAGCCGAAGATGCCCCTGCACTGATTGAAGAGATAAAAAAGCTTCCGCATATCAGAATTCGGGGCTTGATGGCAATTGCGCCTTATGTAGAAAATCCCGAGAAAAACAGGATGCATTTTAAAAATTTACGACAATTATATGTTGACATAAAATCAAAAAACGCAGATAATGATTGTAATGAAAACATTTCCAAGGACGATTTCTCACGGAATCAGGCATTTGCAGAACATTTTAATATTCTTTCTATGGGCATGACCGGAGACTTTGAAGTGGCAATCGAGGAAGGCGCTACCATGGTACGCGTTGGAACAGGTATTTTCGGCGAACGTAATTACTCTGTAAGTTAATTGACAACTTGTGTCTTGAATATATGTGCAAGCTGCAATCTGCAGCAAAATGGAGGTATAGACGAATGTCTAATATTATTAAGAATTTTTTAAATTCAATGAAATTAACTGAAGATGACGATGATTATGAAGAATATCTGAATGAAGAGTCCGAGAAGGAGCAAAGACGGGCGAAACGTGCTGAAAAAAGAGAAGCAGAGTCCGAAAGAAATTATGAGGCACCAAAGAATCAGAGTTCTACCCAATCATCTACTGTTGCGGCCGATTTCAAGAAAGAGAGGGTGGCAAAGGTGGAACGTAGTACAGCAAGTAAGGTTGTACCCATCCGGACGACTCCCAAGGGACTTGAGGTTTGTATTATGAAGCCCACTTCCTTTGAAGATTCTCAGGAAATATGTGATATGCTGTTAACCGGCAGGGCAACCGTAATCAACCTGGAAGGCTTTGATGATAAACTGGCACAAAGGACCATGGATTTTATCTCCGGTGCTGTTTATGCCATCAATGGAAAGCTGCATCGTATCTCAAATGCAATCTTTATTGTGTCTCCTGATACGGTGGATATCTCCGGTGACTATCTCGATTTAATTCAGGAAAATGGCTTTGAGCCTCCGACCCTGTATAACAAATTCTAAGCCATGATGAATTTGGATAAGGAGGAACAACTCCTTCGCAAAAGACTTGCGGAGTTGGCGAACGTGGCATATCACCGGGGCATCTGCATGTTCACCGATTTCTTGAATTTAAACGAACAGAATGTATTTTTCACAATGAAGAATGAATTACCAAGGATAAAGTATTTTACTTACGGAGGTTTTAATGACGCCGAGAGAAAAATACTTTGTTTTTGTGGTAATGATCAAATAGAAGAGCAAGAGGAGATTGACTTTCCAATCAGCAGTATTAAGATTGTTCCTGCCAATCAGAAATTCTGCGACAGCTTCACCCATCGGGACTTTCTGGGTGCTGTTTTAAATCTTGGTATCGATCGCAGCAAAATCGGAGATATCCTCATTGATGATAATGAAGGTTATCTCTTTGCCCATACAAGCATAAGCAACTATATTGTCGACCAGCTGACAAGGGTGAAGCATACCAATGTCTCTTGCTCAATGCTTCCACAGCAGGATTTTAACTATCAGCCAAGCTATAAGGAGATTGTCGGAACGGTGGCCTCCGTACGTTTGGACAGTATTCTATCTGTAGCATTTCATACCTCAAGAAGCAGCCTTACCGGTCTGATTGAAGGCGGTAAGGTATTCATAGGAGGAAAGCAGATTTTATCCAACAGTTATCCCTTGAAGGAGAACGATGTGGTATCTGTCCGGGGCCTGGGCAAGTTTCGCTATGCCGGTACCTCCTATCAGACCAAGAAGGGGCGTTATAGCGTAAAGGTATTACTTTATCGTTAATTATATGCAGAGGATAGCATAACCTCGTCCTGATCAAGATGCGGTTATGCTATATTTATTCACTACATCATGATCGAAAGAAGGGACGAGGTACAGATGAAGCAGACAATAACCGTGAATTATGAGGGCAAACCTGCCTACGATATCCTGTTGGAAGCGGATTTTCATAAGCTTAGTGATACAGTAGCTGCTCTTACTATGGCAAACCGTCGCTTTATGATTATTACCGACAGTAATGTTGCCGAGCATTATCTGGAGGAGGTTAAGAGGCAACTGCTCCCTCATGCAAAGTGTGTGGAAGAGCTTATTATTCCTGCCGGAGAGGCCAGTAAAAACCTTGATAGTGTCAATCTCTGCTATGAGAAGCTGATCCAATGTGGCTTTGATCGTAATGATGTGCTGCTGGCCCTTGGCGGCGGCGTAATTGGTGATCTGACCGGTTTTGTGGCAGCTACTTATCTTCGCGGAATTCGATTTATCCAGGTGCCTACCTCCTTGCTTGCCATGGTGGATTCAAGTATCGGCGGTAAGACCGGTGTTGATTATAAGGCTTACAAGAATATGGTGGGAGCCTTCCATCAGCCAAAGCTGGTTTATATGAATCTGTCAACACTCTTAACCCTTTCAGAGCCTGAATTTTACTCAGGTATGGGTGAGATAATAAAGCATGGTTTAATCAAAGACAAGGCTTATTATCAGTGGCTGAAGGAGCATAAGGATGCGATTTGCTCCAGGTCCTATGAAACCCTGCGTGAAATGATCTATCAAAGCTGCCTGATTAAGAGGGAGGTCGTGGAGCGGGATCTCAAAGAGCAGGGAGAAAGGGCGCTGCTGAACTTCGGACATACCATCGGTCATTCAGTGGAAAAGCTTAAGGATCTGTCGCTGCTTCACGGAGAATGTGTCTGCATCGGAATGGCTGCCGCATCCTATCTGTCCTGGAAACGCGGCAGTATAAGCCAAGAGGAATACGAGGATATCCTTTTTACCATAAAGCAATTTCATGAGCCCGTAAGGGTAAGCGGCTTAAGGGCAGAGGATATCTATGAGGTTACCAAGCTGGATAAAAAGATGGATTCCGATAAAATCCGCTTCATCCTGCTGCAAACGATGGGAGCTGCAGTAATCGATCCAAGTGTAACAAAAGAGGAAATGCTTGAAGCAATTCATTCAATATTGAATGAAGCATAATCGCTTTTTGCAAAAAACATATGGAGGTCGTTATGAAAGAACGTGTGAAACATCTGATATTATTTATCCTGCTGGTGGGCATTGATCAGGTCAGTAAGCTTCTGGTACGGCAGAATTTAATGAACAAGGAACCGATAGTTATTCTGCCCAATAAGCTATTAAACCTGCAATATCATGAGAATACCGGTGCAGTCTGGGGTATCTTAAGCGGCAATGTTATGCTCTTGAGTATATTTACCCTTGTCATTATGCTTCTGCTTCTGTTTCTGTATTTTAAGATCCCGCAGACAAAACGATTGAAAGCCCTGCGCATTCTCTCTGTTTTTATCCTGGCTGGTGCAGTGGGTAATCTGCTTGATAGGATTTTCTTAGGATATGTGGTAGACTTTATCTACTTTGAATTTATAAATTTCCCGCTCTTTAATATTGCCGACTGCTATCTGACAATGTCCTGTATCCTGCTGTTGATCCTGGCTATATTCTATTATAAGGATGAGGATCTGGCATTTCTTGATGCCTTACTGCGTAAGAAGACAAAGAAGGAT
>JAJUHH010000194.1 GCA_029267975.1 Clostridiales bacterium | reverse complement strand
TAGCAAAGTAATTACTACTATTTATAATTGTAACTGTCTGGCCTTCTTCTGGCGCTGTCAGAGCGCAGGATAAATCATAAGATGGATTATTAAAGTAAAAGGTATATCGGTTATCCGCAGCCGTTACTGCAATTGATTCTTTTGCCAGTTCTTTTATTTCTCCCGCCTGATTATAAAGAGTTCTTACTACCTGCAGCTCTCTAACCTTTGCAAGTTGTGTTCCCTTGGGGGTTTTAGTCAATTCATTGCCATACTCAAAAACATAATCTGTACTGTCTCCGAAGGTGATGTTATTTAGGACTATCCGGTTATTTGGACATCCTTTTGTAAATTCCAAGACCAGCCTGTCAAACTCCTCAAATTCATGGCTAATGACCGTTGTTGTAGTCAGCCCTGTTACTTTATAATCTTCCACCAGTTCCCCATCATGATAGGCATGAAAAACCATTTCAGAAGGGTTATTGCTGCCAAATTCCAATGTTAGACCGAAACACTTGAAAGAGGCTTCCAAGTTAATCTCCACGGTTGGATTAACCACAAAAGCTCCATCACTTTCCGCCACTACTTCTGATACATAACCAACATTTAGATATGACACTTCTTCTCCCTGCCTTGGCAGGAAATACTGTGTAGGGGTTACGCTTGTATAGTCTTGGGTAGCTAAAGCATAAGACTTCTTCACTGCCTTATCCAGAACAGATACCGCATGACTAAAATATGTCTCGTTATCTGAGCTTGCCTCCATATCCGGAATAAAGCTGGATTTTAAGAAGATATTTCCCTCTCTATCCTGATAGAGAATACACCGGCCAGCATTAGCAATTAGCTGCAGGGCTTCTTTGTGCGTAACAACCGGCATCGGATTGAAAACCTTTACAGACTTTAAATAGTTGTCAATCCAATAGGTCCTCGCATCAATACCGGCATCGGAAAACACATCAAGAGCCAAATCATACAAGCTGATTCCTTCCGGGTGATACAGACCTTTATAGTAAGTTCCATCCATGTAGTCGAACCGGTCAGAAGCTGAAAAGTTCATCTCTTCGTCATCCGCAGACCATTCCTTTAATTGTACCGTTGCACCCGGCAGCCACTCCACGGATCCATCATCAAGTTCCTGACCGTATAAGACGGTTACGCTCTGGCCAATCTCTAAAAAGTTTACGGAGCTTTCTTCGTTCTCAATATCAAAGGTCCGGTCCTTATTGTTTACCGTTAGATTAAAATCAATGGTTGGTAGCTCCTCCATAATCGGGCTAATATGCTCCTTTTTCGTAGCAGATAGAATCCGCTGATTATCGAAATAGATACCGATTCCCATTGTAATCTTGTGAATCCGGAACCGGCTCTGACCGTTCACCATTTGCGATGGCGCAAAGCGCAGAAATGTTGCTCCTGCAAAAATCTCCTCTGTTACAAAATGTCCAGCAGCATTCCCCGTAATATGCACTGTGTTGTTATCCGATTCTATGGTAAAATCCACCGGATAGGCTTTCCCAAACTCAATGGTCAGGCCCTTAATGTCATGCTGGACAGGAAACCGGATTTCCACCGGTCCCATAAGTTCCTTTGATACAATCCCTTGATTTAGTATTACATCTGCCTTTTTTCGTGGAAGGAAGTACATGCTGCCATCGGCAGGCGTATAATCCTGGTCACAAGTGGCATAAAGTTCCTGGACATCATAATTATCTAAGGGCCGTTTAAAGCTGGAATAATAAGTATAACTTTCCTGATCTGGTATATACGCACTGGCCTGCGCCTCCTGATTAACCAGACCAATGGTAACCCGGATATAGGTCTGGTTGCGCAGGCGGTCTTTGGCTTTCATGTGGTCCTTGTATGACTGGCTTGCAGTTTGCATTACTCCATTACCCCACAATCAATAATATTCACCTTACAATCCCGATACAGAGTTGGCAGCCCATCGCTGTCAAAAGCTATCGGCGTTGCCGTCCTGTTTCCTGGATACATACGAATTGTCATCATACTATTGTGTACCATATCAGGTATACGGGCCGTTACCACGAACTTATCAAACTCCTGCAGCATAGTCGCCCAGGTAGCAGCGTCCAGAAACTTCCACTGTAGGTTTTCAAATTTATATTGATCTCTGCCTACTTTCTGCCCCACAAATTCTCCCAGGGCATTTTTGCCGTCGCTCACATTCGTTGCAACAACCAGATTCCCCCCGATGTCGGGAGACGGAAACTCCCGGCCATTGATTGTTATTACTGCCATGTGTACCGCCTCCTTAAGTTGTTCTTAGAGAGAAACCGCTTCGCTTATCCAGATCGGCCAGTTTCTTTTTGATCTCACGAATATCAATATTTACAGTTAAGTCCATAGCCTCAATCAGTTCTATAATCTTCCTAAGCAGATCCACCATAAGGGACAGGTAGTGATCTGACATGTTCTCGGTCGGCGTGGACATTGCTTGATTTGCCATAGCCTGGACCAGCTCAGCTGTGTCAGAGCTTCGCCCAGAGGTACCAACCAGAGACAGCGGCGGGGTTGCGTTACTGACAACGGTACTCATACTGGACACAAGCGGTGCTATGGCAGATCTCATCCCGCTTTGTACAGCACTGGCAATACCTGCCGTGATCTGCATGTTATTGGCGACCGCAGCCTTACCTCCCCAGCTTCCCACCATTTCGGGATTGCCGTTTTCATTTGCCACAAATGGGCTGCCGGATTTTGGGAAACCACCAGTTGCATGGCCTTTTACTCCAGGACCGCTACTTACATACCCCTTACTGCTTCCCGGCCCGGAAGAATCTTTTTCGTCCTCCTCCTCTTCTGCATCAGCCTTAGCTTTGCTGAATAGATTCTTAGCCCCGCTGACCACCTTATCCCAGGCTTCCCCCACTGCCTTCACGACACCATCTAGCCAGTTTGTGATACTCTTCCACACCTCCTGCATGCCGTCCCAAAGCTTATTCATTACCGCTTTACCGATCTCCAGCATTTCATCAAGTTTGAAAACATCTTTGATCTTCTGCCAGATTTCCCCGAACCAGTCCTTTATGGCATTCCACTTCTCCTCAATAGTGGACTTTACGCTGTCCCAAATTTCAGACAGCTTATCCCGGAGAGCTTCAAAGATTTCGGTAGCCTTTGCCTTGATCGCATCCCAAATATTTGACGCAAGAGTTTTAATGCCGTTCCAGACCAGCTCCCATACACCTTTTATAGCATCAAGAACAGTTTTAATAATTGATTCAATAGTGTTTGTTACCGTGGACACTATGTCTTTCATAGCGTCCCAGGTTCCGCCAAAGAAAGTTTTTATTCCGTCCCAAGCCAGCTCCCAGTCGCCGGTGAATACTCCAACAATAAAGTCCATGAGGCCGCCCAAAGCCGTTAAGATATCTTCGACAACCTTACTCACTCCCTCAAAAAAAAGGAAAAATCTATCAATAGCATTCTTTATGAAGTCCGCTATGATCGGGGCCGCCGTTTCCATGAACCAAAGAATAAAAGGTAACAAAACATTTTCCCAGAGAACTGTAATAGCATCGGCCGTCTTGCCCGCAAACTCCATGAACTTATCAATCAAAGGTGACAAGTACTGATCTCTAAATTCCTGGAATTTATCAGACAGGTAGGTCAGAACCGGAAGAAAATAGGTATTGTAAAGCTCTAAAAACTTTGTTGCGATTTCGGTAAAACCATCCTTAAATGACATTAACATAGGGGCTACATGTTCATTGTAGGTAATTCCTATTTTTTGAAAGATTTCTGAAATAATATCCTTGATTGTTGAAAATATGGGCTCAACTGCACTGAATGTATCTTCCAGAGACTTCTTGATCAAATTCCTGTTTTGGATGTACGGGGCTGTAAGCACATCCAGAAGATCTACCCCAAATGTTGCGGCGAGTTCCGTCACGCCCATAAAGGCTTCCGCAAAAGCTCCAATGATATCTGCGGTTATTTGTTTTGCGCCATCGCTTCGAAAAGCTGAAAATATTTCTGCAATTGCAACGTTGAAATTACCAATAATATCAGCAGTTCTGCCGCCGATATTAAACATGGCCACAAGGTATTCTTTCAGGCGCTCCCTGTTCTGCTCCAGGAACTTATCAATCCCGCCCAGCAGATTGTCCGCTATCGTAGCACCTATAGAGGCCATGCTTCCAGCGGACTTTCCCAGATTTACAGCCAGGCGGTTTCCGAATTCCTCAGCAGAAGCCAGGACAGCAGGATCGGTGAAGATATCCTTTAAACTCTGCTTAATGCCCTGTATGGACCCCTGAATGCTATCCAGTACCGATGTGTCACCAAAGCCAATGCTAAACCCTGTCTTAAAGAGCCCAGCCAATTCCTTGGCCCGGTCAATCAGAGCCTGGTACTTACTGTTGGCCTCATCCACTCCGGAGGTATCCACAGCCCCCATATCGAACTCGTCAGCCGCATAGCTGCCGGCTCCACCGGCTCCACCGGAACCGCCGCCGTCACTGCCGGTATCCGGGCTGATTACATTTAGCTCATCAATGCCGGTGGACATTCCCTTGATATCCTTGGCCGCCTTTTTAGCTGCTCCGCCGGTTCCACTTATCGCTCCGGACGCATTATCCGCAGCACCCGTGACCGCTTCCATACCAGAAGCAGCTGCAGCTGATACGCCTCCACCGGATCCTTTCTTCCCGGTTATTAACTCCGTAAATGATTTAAAAGCGTTGGCGAGGCTCATCAGCTTACCAATGATGGTATTAATGACCTGTATCACTGGGGTGAGGATGTTAATAAGTCCCTGGCCGATAGTAGCTTTCAAGGAATCGAACTGAAGCTTTAGAACTCGGACTTGGTTTGCCCAGCCGTCACTGGTACGAATAAAGTCCCCGGAAGCAAGGGACAGCTGATCTTGTACAAACTTATACCGCAGTGCCACTTTCTCGGCCTCGGACATCTTTGCTGTTACTTTGCCGTATCCATTGGCAAGAGCATAGCTGTCAAGGGCGCTTTGAGTCATAACAATGCCCAGATCCTTAAGAGTCTCCGTCTCACCAGTGAATACGGATTTCAGCTTTGTATAAGCCTCATCCTGGGAAATGTTATAAAAGGACGCCACGTCTCCGGCCAGACCGGTCAACGTTGTGGACATGTCGTAAGCGGCGCTTTCCGAAAAGCCGAAAGCCTTAGCCATTGCTCCAAAGGTACCCGTGAACTTTTTCGCCATGGTTTCTGACAAACCGAATGATGTAATGGCATTCTTGGCGAAATCATCCACCTGTTTGCTCATCCGGGGGAAAGTCACGTCAACGACGTTCTGAACTTCTGCCAAGTCAGATCCCAATTCAATACAGGCGGCACCGAAGTCTATAATCTTCTTAACAGAAAAAGCAGCGGCAAGGGCAAAACCTGCTTTTTTTGCGAGGTCCTGTATTCCTACCATCTGCTTATTAAAATCATTTTTATTTACGACAAGATCGAGCCCGATCTGGCCCACACTGTCAGCCATAATATCACCTGCCTTTTAAGTAAGACAGGCACATCGGCACAGCGTCTTAGAGCTTTAACTCAAATTCTCTTTTACAGTCTTTGTTCTTACATTTTAAAAACACCCCCTTGCAGACAGCTTCCCTGGTACGAAAGACATTGACCGGGTATCCGCAATAGGGGCATTTTACTTTTATCTTCTCTTTTTCAATGTTGATCCCCTCCTATTTACACAGCTGCGCAAACATCTGCTCCAGAGCTGCCATTTCCTGCTCATAGGTTGCAGGAGCCATATTCTCCGCTTTTCGGTTCCTCCAAGCATTATAAATGCGCTTCTGATCTGTGGTGAAATGTTTGATTACATCCTTATCTGTCTCCGCCCGGATGGCCACAATACGCCCCAGCGGAGTTTCAGGGGCAATTCCAGCCAGTAAAGCCTTGAACTCCCCCCAACTCACAGTTTCAAATTCTTTCGTTCTTATTCTCAGCCCGTACTGCGAAAGGAAGCTGGAAACAATCAGCTCCCAGTCCTCAAATAAATCGTAGTACGGGTCACTGCTCCCCCTGGCTGCCAACATCTCCTACAATCAAGTTAAAAGCCTCTTTTATTACCACGATCAGATCCTCGAGACTGAGCTTTAGCTTTTCAATTTCCTTTTGGGATTTCTCC
>JAJUHH010000193.1 GCA_029267975.1 Clostridiales bacterium | reverse complement strand
GACGATACCATCAACCTGCATCAAAAGATTACTACTTATATGATGCAGAAGGGCTACTATAATGCTTATGATCCTCCTGCTCAGCTGAGCATGGACAGGGAGGTATCGGATACGGTACTGAATAAGTTATCATAAATGATCGAAGAAATGAAATGAGATCCGTCTGTCAATCAGAGACAGGCGGATTTTGTCTTTCTTATTGTAAATTTTACAAAAGAATAGTAAAATATTTTACTAAAGAAGGAGATATAGTACAGGGAAGGAGAGCAATTATGGTCGGAATCAAAGAGATTGCCAAGCGGGCTGGGGTGTCCGTATCAACGGTATCCAATGTTCTGAATAATAAGAAAAATGTCGGTGAGGATACCAGACAGAGGGTACATAAAATCTGTGAGGAGCTTTCTTATCACCCTAATCCTGCGGGAAGGGGACTAAAGTCAGGCAAGCCCGAGACGATATTATTTAATTTCAGCGATTTTGACCGAAGCTTTTATCTGAAGATCATTAACGGTATCAGTGATTATGTAAATGATAACGATTATGACCTGATTATCTGCACGGATAAGTCCTGCGAGAAATATATGAATAACAGTCTTACCAGCGGCAGCATCATACTGGACATGAAGATGCGGGATGAGGTCCTGAACCGGATTGCCAGTGAGAATTACCCGATTGTGGTGCTGGATCGCTTCATTGATAATCCCTTTATAAAAAGCGTTGTCGTCAATAACTATGATTCAATGTATGAGCTGATCCAAAGTGTTGTTGACCGGGGCTACCGACACTTTGGCTTCGTGGGAGGCCCGGAGGAGACGGCAGATAATAAGGAACGCTATCAGGCCTTTCGGGATGTGCTTGCAGCCAACCATATTGACTTCCAACAGAAGAGCTATTTTGCCGGCAATTATCGCGAGAAGAGCGGCTATACTGCAGCAAAGATATTGATGCTAAGCCGTGAGCTGCCGGATTGCCTGGTATGTGCCAATGATAACATGGCCATTGGAGCGATAAAGGCCTTTCGGGAGAATGGATTAAGGGTTCCCCAGGATATTGCCGTAACCGGTTTTGACAACTGTGATCTGGCAGAAGCTATGGGGCTGACAACCATATCCATACCCAATTATGAAAGAGGATATATTGCAGCCAGGTATTTGATTGAGAATATCAGGGGACAGAAGAATACAGAAACCTTTAAAATTGCAGCCAAGATCATCTTCCGGGACAGTGTAGGCCATAAAAAATAAGCTTTCATTGGGTTTAGTAAAATATTTGGTAAAATGGTTGACTTATAATAAGTAAAATAATTATAGATTTTAGTAAAGTCATGTGAGAATGAACAATTTATCTGCTTCTCACATGACTTTCTTCTTGTTTAAAATGTGCATAATGTACAAAAATGTGATTTATAAATGCTTAATAATGCGACAATATTGACAAGTAAATTGCTTTGGATTATTATTTTTGTGTAACGTTTTACAGCGCTTTAAAGGAGAGGAGGAGACAATAAGTTGCAATATAAAATTTACGAAATTGAGGATAGCAGGGATAATGCAGACCTGATGGTAAATGAAACAGTATTTCACAATGCCAACGGTTATATCGGCATCCGTTCCAACTATGAGGAAGGCTATCCGGCAGGATATGATTCCATTCGGGGCTCGTATATTAACGGCTTCTACGATATTGCCGATATGAAGCAGGCAGAGCGGCTCTACGGCCTGGTGGAGGATAAACAGGCCATGTTAAATGTGGCGGATACCCAGACCATATATTTGACCATTGATGGGGAGCAATTTGGTATTAGTGAGGGTACCGTATTAAGCAGCAAACGCTGGCTGGATATGGAGGCAGGTATTACCGGGCGCAGAGTTCATTGGAGATCGCCCTCCGGGAAGGAGCTTGAGATCAACATTCGCCGCATGACCTCCTTCCAGGAGCTATCCTTATTCACCATTGATTACAGTGTTAAGGCTTTAAACTTCAGCGGCCTTCTGAAATTTGACTCCAGACATGTGGGAAAGGTGACAAATTACAGCAATGCCAATGATCCAAGAGTAGCACAGGAGAGTAAGCATTATCTTCAACCAGTGGCGGGTCAGCTGGAGGATGGAGTTTCTTATCTGCTTTCAAGGACTTCCAAATCCGCTCTGACTGTCTGCACCGGTGTTGCTCATAGATTATCCGTACATAAAGACGGGGGGGATGAGATACAAAAGACAATACTAACGCAGAAAGCAGCTTTCGATCAGGAGCACTGTGCAAGCTTTATCGCAGAGGTTCTTGTAAAGGAGCAGGAAAGTGTTACTCTGACCAAGTATAGCATCTTTTGTGATTCCATCAGGCATGGGGATTGTCTTGCAGCAGCAAAGCAGAAGATGGAAGCTGTTCTGTCAGTACCTTTATCGGTATACTATAAGGCCCAGGGGGAATATCTTAAGGAATTCTGGGGTAATTGCTTTTTGGAGATCACAGGGGAGGATGACCTGACCGAAGCTGTGAACTATAATATGTACCAGCTAATCCAATCCGTAGGGAAGGATGAATATTGCAATATCGCTGCCAAGGGCCTCAGTGGGGAAGGTTATGAGGGGCATTATTTCTGGGATACGGAAATGTATATTCAACCCTTCTTTAATCTGACGGAGCCTGGCATAACAAAAAATCTGATCAGCTTTCGTAACAGCACCTTGGAACAGGCCAGAGAGAATGCCAGAATTCTGGGGCATAAGAAGGGAATCTTATATCCCTGGAGAACCATTATGGGAGTGGAGTGTTCCGGATATTTCCCTTCCGGCACTGCAGCCTATCACATTAACGGGGATATTGCCTATTCTATTATCGCTTATTACCTGGCAACCAAGGATCTGGATTTCATTGCAGACAAGGGCGCGGAGATTATCTTTGAGACAGCAAGACTCTGGCTGGATGTGGGGAACTATCATCAGGGAAGCTTTCTGATTAACGAGGTTACCGGACCGGATGAATATACCTGTATGGTAAATAATAATTACTATACCAACGCAGCAGCACAGTATAACTTGCGCTGGGCGGTCAAGTTCTATCAGCTGCTGAAGGAAGCAGGCAAGCTTCAGAAGCTGGCGGATAAGCTAGCCCTGTCAGAAGCTGAGATTGAGGAATTCCATCAGGCAGCAGAGAGGATGTATCTGCCTTATGATGAAGCCTTGGGCATCAATCCTCAAGATGATTCGTTTTTACAGAAAAAGGTTTGGGATCTTGCCAATACACCGGCTGAGCATTTTCCCTTATTGCTGCATTATCATCCGCTGTATTTATATCGCCATCAGGTATGTAAGCAGGCGGATACGGTATTGGCGCACTTTATCTTTGAGGATGCACAGTCTCTTGAGACCATCCGCAAATCCTTTGATTATTATGAGAAGGTGACTACCCATGACTCCTCCCTGTCCACCTGTATCTTCTCTATCGTAGCGGCAAAGCTGGGACTGGTGGATAAGGCCTATGAATACTTTGGGGATTCTGCCAAACTGGATCTATTCAATACCCATAAGAATACCAAGGACGGGATACATACTGCCAATATGGGTGGAACCTTTATGGCCATTGTCTACGGTTTTGCAGGCTTAAGAATAAAGGAAAGCGGAATATACTTTGCACCGGTGATCCCTAAGAACTGGAAGGCATACCGTTTTCAGATTAATTATGAGGACAGCCAGATCAGAGTTGAGGTCAATGAAAAAGAGAGCATCTTTACCCTAATACGCGGTACAGAAAAGGTTATAAAGGTATGCGGACGTGAATATAGGTTAAACGATAAACTTATTGTTAAAAACTGCTGATTTTGCTATTGCCCTTACACAAAGAACATGGTATCATATGGGAAAACATAGGATAGAAAGGTGACCTTTGACATGAACTATAAGGCAATCATATTTGATCTTGATGGTGTTATATGCCATACCGATCATTATCACTATCTGGCTTGGAAGCAGCTGGCAGACAAAATCGGAGTATATTTTGATGAGACAATCAATAACAGATTAAGAGGCGTTAGCCGTATGGAAAGTCTTGAGATTATCCTGGAACGCTACGAGGGTGAGCCTTTTACTTCAGAGGAAAAGGTCAGCATGGCAGAAGAGAAGAATGCCATCTATAGAGAGCTTTTGAAGGAGATGTCAGAGAAGGACTTAAGCAGTGAGGTAAAAGACACCCTGGATCAGCTTCGTGCAGGAGGCTTGCTGTTAGGAATCGGTTCCTCCAGTAAGAATGCACGCTTCATCATGGGACAGATAGGTCTTGGAGATTACTTTGATGCGATTTCTGATGGCAATAACATAACAAAATCCAAACCGGATCCGGAGGTATTCTTAAAGGCAGCAGAGTATCTGAAGGTGAAGCCGGAGGAATGCCTGGTGGTAGAGGATGCAAAGGCAGGAATTGATGCTGCCCATGCAGCAGGGATGGATAGCGCAGCCATTGGGGATGCCTTTGGTTATGCACTGTCAACCCATCATCTGTCTACTTTCTCCGATTTGCTTAAGGCAAGCGGTGTGCGGTAATTCTTTTTTGTCTTGGAATATAGTATTGAACTATCTAAAATCTATAAGAAAATACATAAAATAAGTCAACAGGAGCCTAAAAAGTTGCAGACAACAAATTTTTCAGGCTCCTGTTTGTGGTTTCTTTCTACAAGTCGTATGATCATTGAAAACTTTAAGTGGACAATATAAGAGGAAAAAGCTCTCACATAAGAACAGTAAAAGAGAGGAAGAGGCAAGAATACTGTTATATACTCTTTATAGGAGGTGAGGAGATGGAATGGCTGGATCGCTTGAACAATGCCATTGACTACATGGAAAAGAACCTGGATCAGGAGATTGACTACAATGAGGCAGCAAAAATAAGCTGCTGTTCGCTCTTTCATTTTCAAAGGATGTTCTCATTCGTCGCGGGAATAGGACCCAGTGATTATGTAAGACAGCGTCGTATGACACTGGCAGCATTCGACTTACTAAATAGCTCGGATAAGGTCATCGATATAGCCTTGAAGTATGGCTACAATTCACCGACAGCTTTTACCCGTGCTTTTACAGCTGTGCATGGGATAGCTCCGAGTATGGTCAGAGTACATGGTGTCCCTTTGAAGGCCTTTCCCAGAATCACCTTTACGTTATCTATTAAAGGAGGTAAAGAAATGAAGTATCGGTTGGAAGAGAAAGCAGAAATGAGATTTGTTGGTAAGAAAGAAATAGTATCCAATGCAAATGGACAGAATTTTGCTAGGATTCCTCAGATCTGGGAGGAAGTGAATAAGGACGGCACATGTGACAGGGTCCAAGCCTTGTCAAATCAACAGCCCGCAGGTGTGTTTGGTATATGCGCGAATTTCCGTGAAGCAGAATTTGACTACTATGTGGCAAGCGCCTCGGATCAGCCTGTACCGGATGGTATGGATGAGCTGCTTGTTCCGGCTAGTCTTTGGGTGATATTCGAATGTATAGGTCCTATGCCGGATGCAATCCAGGAGGTATGGAAGAGAATCTATTCTGAGTGGTTCCCTACCTCAGGCTATGAGCATGCCGGAACTGCGGAACTTGAATGGTATTCTGACGGAGATACTGATGCGGCTGATTACCTTAGCGAAGTATGGATTCCTGTGGTTAAGAAGTAATTGATGGAAAGCGTAATGATCAATGAATAGCCGGGCAGAGATGCCCGGCTGTTTACATAGGGAAGATGATAGCTTATGTAAAAAAGCGGTGTACTTATATTGATTTTTATCGTAATATGAAATTATTACCAATAATAAAGGGAGGGCCGATATGTTTCAGGTAGGAACCGTATGGAATCCCATGCAGGCAAGATTAAGGGAATTGATTGGAAAGAAGGATAGGTTTATTGAAGTAATAGACTTACTATATCAAATGCATTCTTTGCTGCATAGTCATGAGGTATATGAAGGCAGCATGCCGACTTATATGGATGAGATTTGGGATGGTCTGGAGGATAGAACATTTCGCACTATGCCGACACTCAAGGATGATACCATCGCCTGGAATATCTGGCATATGACCCGTATTGAGGACCTGACGGCAAATTATCTGATTGCCGGGAGGGAGCAGGTGCTTGATGCTGGCTGGCATG
>JAJUHH010000192.1 GCA_029267975.1 Clostridiales bacterium | reverse complement strand
TCGGAATAGACTGCCTGCTGAAAGTCGGATACTGATGAACAGGAAATGACTGCAGAGGCCCGGTTTCCTTTCCAAATACATATTCCAATAAAAGCACAAACAAAAATAACAACAAATACCAATATAAGTTTTTTACGGCATTTATACTTGTTTTTATAAAATATGTCACCATTGCTGTCCATAAACTCAGTTCCTTTTTTATAGATCCTAATCATAAATTCTCCTGAAGAATTGCACTTTTCTATTCATCCGATTGTACATCAGAATATTTCCAAACAATAATGTATTGGCCTTATAACATTGGCTTTGTCCCAAATCTCAGCATCATCATTTGCTCGTATTACATATGCTTATATGACGTTTTATCTGAGACCCCCCTTCCAGATATTCTACAATATCTCTTGCTTTTGGTGGACAGCCTTTTACACATTTATCAAATCCTGAAGTGCATGTTCCGATGCCTATCCCTTGATACTGTTTATTTTTATAGTTCTGACCTATGTGTAATCTATCTTTTAATTGATTCAAGAGCCCTTTTTCATCCAGTCTTTCCAGTGCATAAATAAGGCTTCCATAGCAAGCTGAACAAGCACTGTCCTCGATAATATATCTTGATAACTGTTGAACCCTTCTTGTAGGTGTCATTTTTCTTCTACCATTATCCTTGTTCAATTCAACAATATCTGCATGATCTAAATCGGTACTCCCTACACCAATCGCTTCAGCCATAGTAATATATGGAATTTCCTCTATACCAAAACCAATCAAATGTGCTGCATAAGCATCGATCAGCACAGGATCCTTTCCTGCGATTATCCTGTTCATCTGAACCGGATTGCCGCCTTCTTCAAAGTTAAGGTCACCATTCATACCATCAACGATTATGAGATTTTGCTTGATAGCCTTGTTCAAATATGCAATCGGTTTATGCAAGCCCATGGTGTGAAACCTTCTTTTTTCAGAATTGGGGATACAGCCCTTCATATTCTTTAAAGCGCAGGTTATATTCGTCTGGCAGTGTCCTTTGAGAACTGGTATGTTAATTAGATAATCAACCTTTGCAACATAATCGCAAATGCTTAACTTCAAGTCACCAATCTCATAAACCTTATGCTTATCATTTTGGAGATCAATCAGCGGAACATTATATTTCTTAGACAACTGTTCATAGCCACATGCTTTAAAAGCTTCTGAGGTCCTATCTCCCACCCATGAGCTTTCCATAATTACTATTTGATCTCGCCCTTTTGATTTCAAATATTCAATGAGCCCTTCTACTATAGCTGGAGTGGTTGTTGCACCAAGGCTCGAAGGCTTTGCTACAACGAGATTGGGTTTGATTCCAATCAGTGCATTTTTATCGATTTCCTCTTCCGGTTTTATGACTTCCAGTAATTCTTTCACCATATGCCTGGGATTATCTCCATAGATAATGCGTATCCCATTATCTCCGATCATGAATATCAGCTCCTTATTAGTGGACTTATTAGCCGCCATATTATTTCCATTATATAATCTCTTGGATGAATTTCCAATATATTCTTTTATCTTTTAATTATCCCCATCCCTATAACAAAACATGCAGTAATCCAAAAACAACAAAATGTTAGTTTCCACTTTTTTGCAGCAGTAAAACATATTTTCACTAATAGATCTGCTCCAATAGGAAGCATCTTTTTAAGAAGACTTTGAGGAAAAACAAAATGTGTCCCGTGTTCATAAACTATAATCCAAAACGATAAAGTCTACATTAACAAATTATACTAGCACTTATAAAAATCATGGTGTAAAATGGAAATAATTCTTTGCATTACTCTTACATCGAATGAAATTAGGGAGGTTGGTTATGCGTTCAGAAAAGGAAATGCTTGACTTGATATTAAAGGTTGCCAGGGAGGATGAGAGAATCAGAGCTGTTCTTATGAATGGTTCCTGAACCAACCCTAAGGTTCCGAAAGATATATTTCAGGACTATGATATCGAATATGTAGTATTGGAGACAAAGTCCTTCATTGAAGATAAGCAATGGATTGATCGATATGGAGAACGTCTGTATATGCAATATCCGGAAGAGAATTGTTACTATCCCAGCGATGTTGCGAATTGTTATGCATGGCTGATGCAGTTCGCTGATGGAAATCGACTAGTTTCATTATGACCAGGCGGAAGCCAAAAAAAGCTTGGCATATTTAAAACATGTAAATAAGTTACCTAAGGATGCAAAGGAAATCTACTAGCTGATTCTCGTTGGGAAAGGAACACTGATAGGCAAGAGCTTGTGAAAGGAGGAAGGTATCATATGAATCGTGAACTTGAGCAATTGTTATTAGAAAAGGGTGCGTCTATGGTAGGCTTTTATAAAATAGATGAATTCTATAATACTGTAGATTTAGATGGACCAAGATGTGAGGATTCCGTAACAGAGCCTTTTGACATCCCCCATTATCCCTATGGAATATCCATTCTTCTTGCTCTCCCTAAGGATGTGATTAAAGCTATTACTAATGGACCCACCATGGATTATTACGATGCATACTTCGGCTTTAGTCATAAACTAGATGAGTTGGCCCTTTTGTGTGCAGAGTACATAGAAAAGCAGGGCTATCATGCTTATGCCCAAACAGACTCCAATACCAAAGAATATGGTATATTTCGCACTATAATGCCCCATAAGACTGTAGCCTTACAAGCAGGCTTGGGATGGATTGGAAAGAGTGCCTTGTTTATCACTGAGAAATACGGTTCCGCAGTTCGCTTGACTTCAGTTTTAACTAACGCTCCTTTGGACTATAAGAGAGGAATCATGCAATCCAAATGTGGAGGATGTATGCTTTGTACAAAGGCCTGTCCAGGGAAGGCGATTTCCGGGCGGATTTGGAGCCCTGACCTTGACAGGGATGAATTTTTCGACGCTATGGCATGCAGGAAGAAAGCAAGGGAAATAGCCGCCAAAACACTAGATAAGAAAGTCACTTTGTGCGGCAAATGTATCGAGGTATGTCCCTATACCAGAAAGTACACTATGTCTACCTAGTACATACAACTGACAAGGTAGCTCCCCTACGATTGCTGCTGTCAACCCAGTTATAAATCACAAAAGCTACTCCAGATATAATTCTTGAGTAGCTTTTTGTATCCTCCAACAGAGGTATCTCCTGTACGATATCATTATTTATTTAATCGCTCTACCAGCATCGGAAGCGCTTTCTCAAACTTAACCCCATACCTGTGGTTGTCATCCCCCATAGTAAGTCTGAGAGCTTCAACCACGAAGTCAGCAGCCAAGACAGCAGCGTCATACAGGCTCCTGTTCTGAAGGACTGCTCCCGTCAAAGCTGCAGCGAAGCAATCCCCGGTACCATGTGACAACCATGCTACTCTCTCATTAAAATAATCGAGTTTTTCACCGGATACTGTATCATAAACAATAATCCCAAGTTTTGAGTCCTCATAGCTTACGCCTTTAAGGACTATCTTCTTTGCACCGAGATTCTTAAGGGCTGCAAGAAGGTCATCTATATATTCTTGTGTATGATGATCTGCGATGAACTCCTTGTCACACATAAAGCAAGCTTCCGTTATGTTCGGAAGTATAATGTCTGCTTCACTGCACAGACCAGCCATTGCATGTGCAAAGTCTGCATCAAAACCATAATAGAGCTTTCCGTTATCAGCCATGGCCGGATCAACTATTTTTAGTCCGCCCTCCTTAAGTACATTTTTAAAGAGAGCCTTTACATACTCAATTTGTGTCAGGCTTCCAAGGTATCCGGTATAAATACACTCAAACTTAATTCCTTCACTCTTCCAGTGCTCCATAATCTTCGGGATATCATCCGTCAGGTCACGGAATGTAAAATTCGTAAATCCCCCGGTATGTGTTGAAAGGACTGCAGATGGAAGTATCGCAGTCTCTACCCCACAGGCTGAAATGATAGGAAGGGCCACAGTAAGTGAACACTGTCCATAGCAGGAAATATCTTGTATTGTCATTACTTTTGCTTCAGTTATAATTAAAATCCCCTTTCGAATATTCTGAAACTGTTATCATCCGCTTGTTGACAAGATAAACAGGAATGTCAAACCATCCGCTTGATGGTAAAGATTACGCCGCTTATTACCAGCGGCGTAGTTTCCCTGTATTCTATCAGAAGTATATCTGATATGGCATCAAATAATCCAATTCAGCAGGATCTATATTTCCTTATTCGTCACAGAGCTTTTGAAATACTTCATGATTGATGTCTGCATTTCCCAATTGGCTGGAGTTAAGCCCGATTTAGTCTTACATCGAGACAAATTTCACCCAATGATGTACAAATACAGCAATTTTCTTCTATTTCATATTCCTTAGCATCACTGGGCTTACCCAGTACCGGCGGTAGTATATCATATCTAAACACGTTATCGGAAAGTGCAGTAATAACATTACCACTGATGATATTCGCAATCTCTGATATGGCAGAAGTTACGAATATATCCACATCCTCAAATTCCATACCACTCATGATATTTACCATGTTAAGAGAAGTTACGACCGGAAAGCGGTAAATAACTTCTCCTTGAAGTTCTCCTACTATGCCAACACTGATATCAAGCTCGTTATCACATGCAAATTCATCAATCGGATGATCGGAAATGTCTGAGATATTAAACATCAGATTAAATACATTATATGTCGCGTCAACAAAGGCTTTGTAAAGCTTATCTACCATTTCCGCTCACCCCTTCCTTTTTTGCATAATCTGCAATTTGCTGGTCTTCAGCGGCTACATGGTTAATTAGCCATGAAAGCAGTTTGCCTCCAAACTGCTGCATCAGATTCTCGTTATTATCGGATTCTTCGAATTGCTTAGAAACCTCCAGAACATAATCAACCATGCCAATATGTACCTGTTTATGAGCTTCATATTTCGGATAATTGATCTTTTTCTGGTATTCCTCTTCATCATGAAAATGTTCTACGACGTATCCTTTCATAAACTCCAGTGTTTCATTAATCTTCGGAAGCTTCTCTTCCCAGGATTCCTTAGAGCGCAATACTTGTAAAAAAGCTTCGACACGGCTGAATAATTCTTTATGCTGCGCATCTATCGCAGGTACACCGAGCTCATAAATATCTTTCCATAACATAATACTACTACTCCTTTCTTATCTTTCGTTATTTAAAATTTGTCCAATAATAAAATCGCGTACATGACAAATAATCTACTCCATTATATGGCAAAAATGGAATTTTTTCAATAATATTCGACAAAATAAAGTTAGCCCACAAGATTGATCTACTCCTATACCTATAAGCAGATGCTATTTATCAGTAATTACAGGCTATTGCAATAAAGATCAATACTGAAACTTTTTCCGCTTTATAATAAGGAACACCACTGTTAAAAAACTGCCATGCATTCAGCTGCAACAATAGATATCCAAATACCATTAATTCCAAATATCATAGGTAGAAGTAGAATGCCGGCCATTTGAAATACCAATGTACGAAGGAAAGAAATCAGAGCAGAAGTCAGTCCATCGTTGAGTGCGGTAAAGAAACCAGATCCAAAAATGGCAAAGCCCATAAATAGAAAGGACAATGCAAAAGTTCGGAATCCCGATACCGTAAGTTCCTTCAAAGCCAAATCATACCCTACAAAAATATGAGCTAAAGGGCCAGCGAACACTTCAACAGCAACTACCATACAAACACCAAATATTCCGATCATCTTAATACTTTTTCGAAGCAGTCCTTTCAGCTCCATGTGATTCTCAGCACCGTAATGATAGCTGATTACAGGAGCTGAACCAATGGAATATCCAATAAATGCCGCAGAAAATATAAAGCTGACATACATCATCACACCATATGCTGCAACACCATTTTCTCCTCCATATAATACTTAAAATACCACTCGCATAAAACAGAAAGCGGCACAAAAAAGGTTCCTTTCTATCGGTAATACTTCCGACAGTCTGGAACCTTTGTCTTTAAGCCATTTAATCTATGTTCGTTGGTCTTAGTAAACTGAGCACCCCTTCACCAAAAGCTTCAAGGGCAATTAGATTCTTCAACATTGAATTTATTTATTCTAATAATTCCAGCAGTTCGTATACTCTAACTCTAGTAAGTTCTGC
>JAJUHH010000191.1 GCA_029267975.1 Clostridiales bacterium | reverse complement strand
TTACCTGTTACTGACGATGCTTTAATATTTCCTGATTTACTTTCTCTCTTAAGCCAAGAAGATATTCCGGATTCCTTGGATATTTCTTAAAGGTTATCTTCTCCTTATATTCTTCATAAATAAGCGCTTCCACATATGCTCTGCTCGTTAGGTATTCTAACAGCTTTAAAGCCCGCAAATCGTATAGCGCCTCGGATAGAACCATAAGCCGTATGGATTCGTAGGCTGTTCCATCTTCTGCCGGATACACAATATAGGGATCTCCCGAAGCAAATGCACCGCCCGCATCGCTTACCCGATATGGATCGATGGCTGCTGTAGAATACTGTGTATTATAGAAATTATAGCCCCAATGTAAAAATCCCTCGATATCGTACAGATAGAGCTGAAGACCAAGAATACGATTACGTGCGGAGGGCATGGAAAAGAAGCGATTGCTGACATCCACAGTCTGTGCACAGCAATAATAGGTCCATAGATTAGGTACTCCCGCCTCGATAAAGGGCTGAACATGGTCGTTGCAGGGAACAGGCTTTTCTACCAAACCTTCCTTATAAAAGTCATAGCTGCTCAATGCATCTATTACCTTGCATCCCTGAAGTAGGTCTTTTACGACCTCCTTAGCCGCTGCATAAGATTCCTTACAGGAATCATTTGGTTCATCCGAAATATGAAAATAAGTATGCTCAAGTACACCTTCGGAAGCTAATACCTTTTTTAGTTCAGGGATAAGCTGATGCAGGAATTCAGAATATACCGGAGCTGTTGCATCCGTCTCCCATCCAAAGATCTTTTCAAGCTTGCCGTCTACCTCTGCCATAATCTTAGGAGCATGTTTTGCCCCCCACTGGGTAAATAGGTGGCAGATTTCGATATACTTCATTCCTGTTCTCTTACACATGGCAATCCAACGCCTCAGTTGTTCAAAATCGAAGACATAGTTCTGTCCTTCTTTCTTAATCCCAACTAACTGAACCGTAGTTCTTTCTCCTCCCACTTTGGTATCAAGAGGCGGGGTAAAGATAGGAGTAAGCAGCATATTCATACCATGTTTTACTGCGGTCTCAACAAAATTCTCGATAATCCTCCAGTGCTCCTCAGAGAATACAGGAACCTTATAATATTGTGCCAGACAGTCCGCATGGAACCACTGGGTATGGATTAACTCCTGGGGAGGCAGCAAGGTATCAATGGTCTGAAGGGTAAAGCTGTCCTCCCATATGATGTTCTGATCCTTCTCAATTTTGATCACTATGGGATAAGCTGCTGTCCCCATATCCTTTGTTATTGTGATATCAAACCATACGGCTCTCCACTGCCCAGGGAAGGCTTTCAATAACATATCCTGCTTAGGCAATAATAAATCCGGAAATAATCCCGGTTCTGTGGTGATATAATTATCATCCTTCCTTTTATAAGCAGGCAGTTCGGAAGGCACAAGCGCAACGCTGCGGATTTGCAGCTGATCCTTTAGCTTTGGATCCAAACAGATGTCCATCTTATAGCGACTTGATTCATGGGGCTCCTCATCCAGCTTGTAGGCTAATTGGAAGGAGACGGTCTCCCCTGCCAGACCGCTTACCATGGGTGCAATTTTGATTTTTGGAGTAATCCCAGGAAAAACCTTCTCCAAGGAACTCACCAGCATAAATTCATACTCCTGCATCATGAATATCTCCTATTTCGTCATTTTATTTCTATATTACTCTGCAAGTATTCATAAATCAAGTTCAGATAGCGCATAACTTCATCATCCTCACTGCGATAATTATATAAAATGAGTGCATATTCGTTTTCCTAATCTGCTGCAATCAAAAAGGTATATGCCACTCAATGACATATACCTTTTTGATGAGAAACAGCAGATTGTTACTATCCCTTTAGTATTAATTATTATTTAATTGATCAAAGATTTTTTGGAAAGGCTTATTCTCCCAACTGTCTTTGTGGAAATCGCAAGTCCCATTCCAGATCCATTTGCCGTTTAGATTAGCCTTTCTTGTCAGGAGCACTTTCAGAGAGGTTCCTTTCTCAGGAGGATTCTCCGGAGTATATCCCAACGATGTCATATCTGCATAACGAATATCAACCTCTTCTTCTCTGTTGCCTACCACGGAGGTCTTAACATATTTTTGATTCCAGTCAAACACTTCAACGGTATAGATCTGGTTCAACTCGCAAACCACTTTCTTGGGATGCGTGTCTATTGCCTTTGCAATCCTGATAGAATCGTGGTAGGATCGCAGACCGTCATAGCTGAATCCTATTCCGGTTTGTACATACTGATTCTCATACTGAGAATTAATATTTTTAATTGACTGAGGATTAAAGTATATCTCTAAACCATTATATGCGATATAGGCTGATTTTCCATTGAAGCTTTCTTTTCTTGGCAACTGCCCAATCACCAATGTTAAGATATCACTGGGATTACTGTTCTTGCACATTTTGTTAAACTCATTATTCGGTACCAGTCTTTGCAGGCCACGACCATTTACCGTCAGCCATTCAAAAGGAATTGTCTTTTTGGGCATATTCTTAGCAGCAGTCTTCAGATCTGTAAGCATCTTAGATAAATCATTCTGGGAAGCAGAATCAACCGCTAAGGAGTTCTGCTCATAGGCTTGAATAAACTTTACAATGAACTTATAGTAATAAGCTTCCGCAGGTGCGTTGGGCTCTGCTGTCCACTTATCAAGCTTTAAGAGAACATCCTCCAGCATCTTTTCTGTATCATCAACCTCAATATGCCTGATTGCTTTAAACCAAATTCTAAAATTAGCATTATTGATGAGGTTAACTTCCATATTTTCTTCCATCATCCGTACGATTTCCTTCAGTTTCTCCTGGCTCTCCGGGCTTGAATAATTGTCTTTAACCTCTTCACTATAAATTCTTGAAAGAATTCTTCTATATTTGGGCCTCTTCTGACGATCTCCGCTATTAATCATTTGATGGCAGATCTGTCGAATCTCCTCCTGGCTAGCTCTTGCCAAAGCCAGATTTCTTTCATTTTCCTCTATCTTCTTCAGGTTTTCAAGGTTAATCTCGCCATCCTCTTCCTGAGCAATATACTTACTATCCTCAATTAGATTTTCAATCTCATCCAGCTGATCTCCTCTTAAAGTATCCGCGATCATTGGCTCAATGTGATTGTTGGCACAGAATAATTTAACATTGTTATATAAATTCAAAATTTCAATTCGCAGCTTTGTTTCAGCGATATCTGCAACAAGTCGACTATTTTTTTCAACTTTGGCCATACTGTAGTAGCTATAAGCCTCCGCCTCGTCCAGCTGAATTGAGTCCAGGATACTACGAAGCTTGATGACATTATCCTCAAGATTCTCTTCGCCTGCCCTCAATAGATTATTCGCTTCTCTTTTAATATACTTATTTTGAATTCGCGCTGAATATCCCATTGCCTTTATATGATATAGGCTGGCAGGATTGATATCTTCCTGATTTTTTGCATACTTAATGGCACCATTAATATATTTAAAACCATTATCATAGTCTCCCATAGTGTAGAAATAAAATCTTGCCAGATGGGCTGCAAAATGCGGCTGATCGGGATAGACCTCCACTAAGGTTCTAAATATCTTTATGACAGCATCATTACTAGGATTATGCTCATTGGTTCTGGGGGACTCTGAAATTAACTTATTGAATAGGCTGGAGTATACTTCTTTTATATCATTATCCTCTGATCTTGTTATAAACAGCGTATTTAATAGATTAATAATCGACTTATTCCCAACCTGATAGCTATTTCTTCTTGAAGCCTTTATGAATTCTGCTATCCGGTCCACCAAATTTAAGAACGATATCGTTTCTCCACCTGAAAGATAGCTTAGGATTTCTTTGGAATATGCATAATATCGGATGCGGCAATACTCCTGCTTCTCATTGGCATCATTCACCACCTTGATAAGGGGTGATAAAGGGGTATTTACATTCCTCAGATATCTTATCTTAGAACTTGTATAGCAGGATCTGAAAAACTGCATATCAACACCATTATTTGCGTAATCTGCCAGCGCCAAAACAAAGCAGATATCAGTATCTTCCGGGCTTAGCTTACTCATGGAGTGTCTGATAAAATTCGGAACTCCTTTGAATTTCTCATCAAAGGCATATAAAGCCAGTATAAAAGGTTTATGTTCCTCATCAAAAGGCTCCTTATTAATGCAATCCTCCAGGTTTTTTAAGCAGGTATCATTCTCAATTAAAGGCTCTAACCTCATTTTCATTTCCTGACATTGATTCTTGTTAAATAACATCAAGCGCTTCTGTTCCTCAGAGGTGGATTGCTCATTCATTCTTGTTACATAAATAATCTGGAAGGTGAAGGTATAATTGGAGCGTAATTCCATGTATAGCTGTTCCACCTGTGTGCTGGTAAGATTATTGTTATCCACCAAAATAGCAATTGCCTTCCGACTCCTGTTATAAATATCAAAGATATATTCAGCCACCAGCTTCTCATAATACTTATCTACGATAACCGTAGGATTTTCATTATGCAGCAGGTAGGCCAAACGGCGTAAAAAGGTGGTACCACCCACACCCGGTTCATACTTAATCTGTATAATACTGCGCTTATTATCCAATATACTCTTCTTAATTGATTCTTTGATATCTACCTCAGAGGTGTGACGGACATCGCAATTTCGATATAGCATATTCCAGCTTATCTCACATTCACCCCGGTAGAATTTCTCCTCATCCTTTTCATCAAGAACATCATTCTCAATATCCTCGTATACTAATTCTAATACTTCCCGCATACTCTGATAGATTTCTTCAGGTATCACACCGTCCGCCATATTAGCATGAGGTATTTTGATGCTGTTTTTATGGATTTGTACATTGTCTGCCATATGGAAAGAAAGGGCCTCACTGAACTCAGGTAAGGACAAGGCGTACTTCTTAAAAAGCTCAGGCTCATATATTTCATCTACCAGTCGATCAATAAAATAATTTTGGCAATCCAGAAGTTGAAATAATAACTCATCTTCTTCATAGTTGCTCTGTAAAGCATCAATGACTTTTCTCGTACTGGCCTTATAGTCACTGCAATTGAGTACCACTACCTTGGCCGGTTTTGTATACTCACTGTGGAATTGACGGATTAAGACATCCATATTTCTCATAGCATGGCGCGCAAGATCCTTATCACTCTCAGGCCTCTTATCAGCGCTCATATTATCACCATTCAGCCTGATCCAGTAGGGGGTTCTGGATACCGGGAAATTAGATCCTGCAAAAATGTCAGATAAATATTCTAAATGTACCATAGAATTTTCGAATACGGACAAATACATATCATATAATGACAGCTTATCTTGGCCGGAATAGCTATAGTCAAGAATCAGATCCCATTTGACCTTAAATATATTCTTTACTATCTCAGGATCCTCAATATGATCTGTTAGCAGAATCAAGCTGCAGCTTCGATTTTTACGAAAATATTCGCAGGAGGTAAATAGGTCTTCCCATTCACCTTCCTTGGGGGAATCTATGTCCCTAAGGCTGACTTTCTGCTCAGGGTCTAGAAGAACCTGCAATATCCTTTTCATTTCCAGCAGTGTTACTTCATAGCTCTCCGGACTTGGAATGACCCCGTTATGCTTATAGCCATTTTCCAGATCATAGCGTACCTCTTGATTATCAACTGCATGAAAAGTCAGATTATTTTCAGATATCTCAAAGGCATATATTGTTTTAACGATCATTACAAGATCATGAACCGTCATATTCACTTCCACATAGCGATTACGCCGATGCTCGATTTTTCGAAATCTGATTTTTCGATCCCAATCATTTCTGCTTGAATTATGGGGATCATTGGCTAGCTGTTCCGAGTAATAAAAATAAACCAAATTTTTAAAGGCCCACTCTACAACAATGCCCAGTCGCAAACAAGCCTCAGAAATGTAGTCTATTGCATCATCTACCCTTCCATTCTCAGCTGCTTCCTGATACTTCTTAAAAGCAGCCACACTTCTGTTATAAGTCTGAAAGATATGGCCTTTATCCTTAAAGTCATAGCCACTCATTTCATCCTTGACTTTTTCAATTATGCTTTGAATGCTCATCCTGCGTACCCCCTATGTTGATTTTGAATGTTTTATG
>JAJUHH010000190.1 GCA_029267975.1 Clostridiales bacterium | reverse complement strand
TGGCGAAGTAGCTCAGTTGGCGAGAGCATGCGGTTCATACCCGCAGTGTCGGCGGTTCAAATCCGTCCTTCGCTACTATCGATGTGTTGCGATTAACTGAAAGGTTAATGCGGCACATTTTTTGCTTTTACTCCATGAAAAGCTAATCTCCTTGACATAAGGTTTGGCTTGGGTTACCTTTGTTACAAGCGAGGTGAGCCTTATGAGGCGAAAACATAATATTCATATCCATCAAAACAATCAAATAAGTAAAATAGAATGCAGTGAACAGGAAACAATCCTGGAAGCAATGGTTCGCCAAGGGATATCCTATCGTTCCGATTGCGGAGGAAGGGGCAGCTGTGGGAAATGTAAGCTTCAGGTGCTTTCCGGGACTCTGAAGGTTACAGCTTGGGATAAGGTGCTATTTACAGAGCAGGAATTAGATGCGGGTGTTCGTCTGGCCTGCAAGGCCATAGCAGAGGAAGATTTGACTATCCTCTTAGGTAATTCATCGGATCAGGGCCTGAAAGGCATCACCCAAAGTATTCACAGTAGTTCTAACATAGATGCTGCACTGGAGAAGGCCGAGGCAGATGCTGATTCTGCTGGCTGTATTCTGGGTATTGACCTTGGAAGTACTACCCTGGCCTTTCAACTGCTGGACCGTAGGCAGGGTAAGCCCCTTGCCAGCTATTCCATGGTTAATCCTCAGAGAGCCTATGGGGCTGATGTGGTTTCCAGAATTAAGGCATCGAATGATGGGAAAGCAGATCAGTTGATGAGATTGATTCGGACAGCTTTGGAAGAGGGAATCAAAGCGGTATTCCAGGCTGCACAGCTTTCCATAGAAATGCTCAGGCATATCTCAATTGCCGGCAATACTACCATGATTCATTTGCTGATGGGTTATTCCTGTCAGGGGTTAGGAGTTTATCCCTTTACTCCGGTTACCCTGGATACGATCACAACACATAGTAATGAGATATTTCCTGGCTTACAGGTAAGTGATATTCCGGTAACCATTCTTCCTGCTATCTCTGCCTTTGCGGGAGGCGATATCGTTGCCGGACTGGCTGTATGCGGCTATCCAAATACAGAGGAGATATCCCTGCTCATAGACTTTGGTACCAATGGTGAGATTGCCCTTGGCAATAAGAATAAGCTCCTGGTAACGTCAACAGCGGCAGGCCCGGCCTTTGAAGGAGGGAATCTGTCCTGTGGAACAGGAAGTATTCCCGGAGCAATCAATCATGTAAAGATAAGCGATGGCAAGATAAGCTATGACACAATTGAACAGCAGCCGGCCACAGGGATCTGCGGAACAGGGGCCATAGAATTGGTGTCCGAGCTATACAGAAACGGTATAATTGATGATACCGGATTGTTGCAGGAGGAGTATTTTGCTTCGGGATATCCGCTGCTTGATACACTTGTTCTTACCCAGAAGGATATCAGAGAGATGCAGATGGCAAAAGCAGCTGTCCGGGCAGGGATTGAGATATTGCTAAAGCGATATGGTATTGGTTACAGTCAAGTCCATAAGGTATATCTGGCAGGAGGCTTTGGCTTTTATCTGGATATCCAAAAGGCCATACGGATAGGATTACTGCCGGAAGCCTTTCAGGATAAGATCCTTACGGTGGGGAACAGCTCTCTGGCAGGAGCGGTAATGACCGGTCGGGACCAGGCCTTAATCCGGCAGATGAAAAATGTCATTGCGAATAGCCAGGAGCTTCATTTGTCCAACGACGAGGACTTTCAGGAGCTTTATCTTAAGTACATGTATTTCGCAAGCCCGGATACGGATTAGCAATCTATTCACTTGCACTTTGAGAAGCGGAGCCATACACATCAATTGTTATTTTAATTACATTAATTATATATCAAAACGATAGGGTATTATGGTCGCTTCAAAGGAATGGGATTGGGAACAGGAAAAAGGTGATCATAGTAAACAGAGTAATAAGCATGATTATATAGAGGCTTCATTGAATAGGAGTAAAAAGGAATTAGATTATTCATACATTATTGGAAGCAAAGTGTCAGTAACCATTGACAGACCATTGGGAACGACTCACCCATAGCATTCAAAGGACGATGCCTTGAATTGAGAAACTTTTGCAGAAAGCAGACTGGATATCCTTGTATCATTCAGGTATAATCAAAGTGTATCTAAATATTAGCTTTGAGTGTCATGGGTCTTTGATATAGATATGCGCTCACATTTATGATCCAGGTACAGAATGACCTATGACATCTGAAGAAAATATATAGATCGTTCATTATCAGAGGATATCAGGAGGAATAAAATAGATGAGAATAGGAACCGGCTATGACGTTCATAAATTAGTTGAGGATAGGGATTTGATCCTGGGAGGGGTGAAGATTCCCTACGAGAAGGGTCTGCTGGGTCACTCGGATGCAGATGTGCTGCTCCATGCTATTATGGATGCACTTTTAGGTGCGGCGGCTCTGGGGGACATAGGAAAGCATTTTCCGGACACAGACCCCGCCTATAAGGGAATATCAAGCATCGAGCTTTTAAAGCAGGTTGGAAGACTGCTGGAAGATAAGCTATATGTCATTGAGAATATCGACGCGACTATTATTGCGCAGAAACCGAAGCTGGCAAGCTTTATCCCTGAGATGAAGAAGAACATTGCAGATGCTCTTGCTTTGGAGGAGGACCGTGTCAATGTGAAGGCAACAACCGAGGAAGGCCTTGGCTTTACCGGAGCAGGACTGGGGATTGCAGCACAAGCGGTATGTTTGTTGGAAGCTATGCTGAATTATCAGGTAGATGTGACGCCAAAGAGCACACAGGCAGGCGGATGTTCGGGCTGTAGCGGCTGTTCAAAGCGTGGCTAGAAAAAGGGTTTTAATATTACTAAACATATATTAATTATATGTTTAAGTAGTAAAGTATTGAGTGAAATAAAGTATTGACAAAACAGATTTCTATGCATACAATAAGCGTAAAATATATATTATTTCAATAAATATATCCTACAAAAAGCAATGAACGGAAAAGTAGCTTATAGCGTAGTATCAGAGATAGAGTGTCACCGGCTGAAAGCACTCTTTATGAAACTATGAGTGAAGTGCATCCGGGAGCTGATTCGGTGAGGTTTTTACTTAGCCGGGTTCGGTAGCAGCCGTTATCTGTACAAAGATGTATGCTGTTTTTTGCATACAAATAGAGTGGAACCGCGTATTTCACCGCCTCTATCGAATAAGAGGCGGTGTTTTTTATGTGCAGGTTATCCACTTAAAATACAGGGGGAATGTAGGAGCAAAAGCATTTAGATCATAATAATGATTGAAAGGGGATGGGTACATGGGTGTGATAAAATATATTAAGGGCGAAATGAAGATAATAAAGGACAGAGATCCAGCTGTCAAGACTCCGTTTGAAGTTTTTTTATACCCAAGCTTTAGAGCAATTATCAGATATCGGATTGCGCACTATCTTTATGTGAAAAAGCATTATTTTCTTGCCAGATGGTTTTCTCAGAGGACGGTGAGAAAGACTGGGATAGAGATACATCCGGGCGCTACCATAGGAAAAGGCTTATTTATTGACCATGGACACGGCGTAGTCATTGGGGAGACTGCGATTATAGGAGATAATGTTACGCTGTATCAGGGAGTAACCTTAGGCGGTACCGGTAAGGAGCAGGGCAAACGGCATCCTACGGTTGGCAATAATGTAATGATCAGTGCAGGTGCCAAGGTTCTGGGCTCTATCACCATCGGTGAGAATTCCAAAATCGGAGCCGGCTCCGTGGTATTACAAGAGGTTCCTCCCAATTCCACAGTGGTAGGCGTACCGGGCAGGGTAGTAAAGAGAAATGATGTAAGAATTCCCAGAGAGGATTTAGATCAGGTACATTTACCCGATCCTGTACAAAAGGAGCTGGCAACCTTGGTCAATGAAAATGTTTGTCTGCGCAAGGAAGTTAAGGATCTGAATACAAAGCTTGAGACACTTGAGCAAATGCTGAACGAGATGAAAAGCAAGTAATCAATGAACAGCAGGAAGGAAGATTACAATAATGAAAATTTATAACACATTAACACAGAAAAAAGAAGAGTTCGTTCCAATTGAACCAGGGAAGGTACGGATGTATGTCTGCGGACCTACCGTTTATAACTTTGCACATATCGGTAATGCCAGACCTGCAATTGTCTTTGATGCTTTTCGCATGTATCTGGAATACTTGGGCTATCAGGTAAATTATGTGACGAACTTTACGGATGTGGACGATAAGATCATTAAGAGGGCTAATGAAGAAGGCGTTTCCTCCAATGAGATTTCCGAACGCTATATCAAAGAATTCCTGACAGATATGGAAGCCCTTAACATCAAGGAAGCAAGCACGCATCCCAGAGCAACCCAGGAAATAGACGGCATGATCGAGATGATTGATACCCTGATCAAGAAAGGATATGCTTATGAGAAGAATGGTACCGTATATTTTAAGACCAGAAGCTTTAAGGAGTATGGCAAGCTGTCCAAGAAGAAGATAGATGATCTTGAGGCCGGTGCCCGAATTGCGGTCAGCGAAGAGAAGGAAGATCCCATGGACTTTGTATTATGGAAGCCCAAGAAAGAGGGAGAGCCCTCTTGGCCCTCTCCCTGGAGTGACGGTCGTCCGGGCTGGCATATCGAGTGCTCCGTGATGAGTAAGAAGTACCTGGGAGAGCAGATTGATATCCATGCAGGAGGAGAGGATCTGGTATTTCCTCACCATGAGAATGAGATAGCCCAGAGTGAAGCAGCCAATGGTAAGGAATTTGCAAGATACTGGATGCACAATGCCTTCCTAAATATAGATAATAAGAAGATGTCCAAATCCGAAGGGCTGTTATTTACCATCCGTGAAATCTGTGAGCAGTACGATCCTCAGGTAATGCGCTTCTTCATGCTGACCTCCCATTACAGAAGTCCTTTAAACTTCAGTAAGGAGCTGATGGAAGCTGCAAAGAGTTCCCTTACAAGAATAATAACAGCGGAAGGACAACTTTAGCATTTGCTCTAAATATCCCGCGTAAATCAGGGTTAAAATAAACAATAGGAGCAAGAGCTGTTAAAGGATGCAGACAGTTTGCAGGCCAAGTTCATGGCGGCTCTGGATGATGATTTTAATACTGCAGATGCCATTGCGGTAATCTTTGAGCTGGTGAAGCTGGCCAATACCCATTGCAGCGGAGACAGCAGCAAGACCCTGCTTCAGAGCATGCATGAAAGAATTGCTACTCTGTGTGATATTCTTGGTATTGTTACACAGAAGAAGGAAGAAATCTTAGACGAAGAGATAGAGAGGCTTATAGAGGAACGTCAGCAGGCCAGAAAGAATAAGGATTTTGCCAGATCTGACGAGATCAGAAATATGCTGCATGCGCAAGGGATTATCTTAGAGGATACCAGAGAGGGTGTAAGATGGAAGAGGAGTTAAAAAAAGAGGGTATCCGCTTTGCGGGATTCCTCAGGGATTCCCTGCAGCTTAATACAACGGACTTGAAGACTTATTCTCCCCTGACCCTTGCCTTTATCGGGGATTCCATCTTTGATCTGATCGTTCGCACGGCTGTTGTGGAAGATGGTAATGCGCCTGTAAATAAGCTGCACAAGCGTGCTTCCGAATTGGTAAAAGCAAAGGCCCAGGCGGAGCTGTATCATCAGATCAAGGAATTATTGACAGAAGAGGAAACTGCTATCTTTAAGCGAGGACGCAATGCCAAATCCTTTACCTCGGCTAAGAATGCCGGCGTATTGGAATACCGTACGGCGACCGGACTGGAAGCATTGATGGGATATCTGTATCTGTCGGACCAAATGGATCGTCTGCTGGAGTTGATCAAACCCCATCTGGAGCGCAGAAACTGATGCTCATATGAGATACGATAATCTTCTGTTTGTAAATAGTAAATATTTCGTAAGAACTTTGCCACTAAATTGCCTTAAAAGTTACCTAAAATGATGTAAGGATGTGAAACCTTGGCAAGGTTGACGAAAAATGGCATCAGGGGCGTTGCATAAGGAAAATCCTTATGTAACACCCCCATTCTTTTACAGACGAAGGAGACTTGAATGAAAACGAAAAAGAGAGCAATTATTTATCTTTTTGCGACTGTTGTTATTACAGTTGCAGCAGTGTGGCTATGGCAGAGTCAGAGCATTGCTAAAT
>JAJUHH010000189.1 GCA_029267975.1 Clostridiales bacterium | reverse complement strand
TTGAAGATTCCAAAGATGGCAAGTATGTTGGCAATGGCAAAGATGATGGAGGGCGGATAATCTACCCCAAACTGGTCGGATATAAAATACACCAGCCAGGGAAGTAAACCAAACATAATAATGGTTAAACCGCCTGAGATCCAGAATAAACTCTGCCTTTCCGTCATCTTGCGGGCAATACTGGCTCTTCTTGCCATGATGATCAGGGCAAGACCTGAAATACATATAAATATACGAAGCGTGATTGACATAAGAATACTCCTTCCTTCTACCTGCTCACATTGTCAGCGGTTCTTTTATATACATTAAAGACATCTGCCGGAGGTCTCTCAGCCTTAACCTGTCTCAAAACCGTTCCCCTGCAGAATACATGGGTATCTATGTTTTTCTCAATCCAACGAAGTCTAAAATAGCAGAAGGTAAATGCTAAAAAGGATGCTGCTGTAAAACCTGCACCATACCATATGGCTGGCAAACGAGTGGCAATTACACTGGCTCCAAAGGAAATGCTTGCATAAATCAAGCCATTGATGACAACCCCTGTTAAATCATCAAAGTAATACAGAAACAGCATTTCTGAGTACATTAAAAAGGAAATAAAATATCCAACTGCCAGCTGAGGGTATATTTCCATGATCATACCCGAGAAGCCCATGATGGGAAGAAGGATAATAGCAATCAAAAAGATGATGACACTAACAATAAACTGCAGATAGGTAAGGGACAGCAGCTGGGAGGATAAGCCCCGAAACATCCTCTCCTTGGCCTTCTCAATACTGTCCAGCTTACCGCCGATCACTGCCTGGGTATAGCCCTTATATCTCTCATGAAAGTGCATCTCTACCCTGGAGATAAATAAAACGCTGGCCGATATATTGGTAAACATAGCAAGGCAGGAAGCCATATCATAGGACTGGTTGCAGACATAGGTGTTACGGACAACCAAATGCCAGGGCTGGGCCCAAAATACAAAATTATGAGCAAACAAACCCACGGTATATAAAAAATTAGAGGCAATAAGCTTCCAGTAGTTTCCAAAATAAATAAGGACCTCCTTATATCTGCAGCTATTCCCCGGAAAATAACGCAGTACATTGGCAAGCTCTAACACTGCGATCAGCAAAAAGCCCAGAGCCAGAGCAAGCAGCATGCTGAAGGTGATCGTAAATTGAAAGATGTAGCAAAAAAGCAGGGATAAGGCAAAGGTAAATATCATACCATACAAGAAATATCCTGTAATCTTCTTGTATTGCTTCAGCAGCGAATTATAAACCATGGTGGAAATCGTCAGGGTCAGTCCCAGATAGCATAAATAGGTGGTAAATACATAAATCACAGCTACTTGTCCTACCAGAATCTCGTAGATATAAAAAGGGATTGCCACCAGGGAGGATAAGGTCAGGTTCGTAACGGTTCCCACATAAATGCAGGGCCTGATATCCTCATATCTCTGCTCATATACTTTGTCAGACAGATATTTTAAGAGCACAGAATTAAAGGGTGAGGAGGTTAAAAGGGAGAAGATAAAGATATATAGGATACTGGCAGAAAAAGTCTCCCTATCCAGGTAGCCTACCTGATCAAAGCCGAGTGCCCAAAACATCCCAAGGAGACATCCCATGACAAGCAGCATTGGTGCAATGGTATAGACAAAGCTAAAGCCAATGCCATACAGGGAAGCTGCTATGGTATGCTTATCAAATATTCGATTTAGTTGAACACCAAGACCAGCCATACACTACCTTTCCTCTACTGATTTACCCTTGTGCAGTACAAAGGGTTCCTCAGGAAATACAACATTACTCATACCTGCAAGCGTCTTATAGATCTCCCGGTAAGTATCTTCCATAAATACACTTTGATATTTGGCAATCAAACGGTTATAACCGTTTATGCCCATCTGCCTGGCAAGCTCCGGATTATTTGCCAGCTTAAGGATCGCATCGGTAATTTCAGAGATATTCATCACCGATACTACAATCCCTGCCTCCCCAAAGGAATCGTTCTCCCCGTATATGAGTCCCTGGCAATTACCTACATTGGTTGCGATACAGGGCTTTTTCGCAGCAAAGCCCTCCAGGATTGTCAGGGGCTGTCCTTCACTAATAGAAGTTAGGATATTGATATCCATCTTACCGATATAGTCTGTTGTACGAATACTTCCGGTGAACACGATATTCTCTGCATTTAATGCCCTGACCAACTCCCGGCAATCTGCAGCATACTCCGGGTCCTCATCCTCCGGTCCCATAATCCACAGCTTTAGCCTTGGCTGCTTCTCATGGGCATAATAAAAGGCGTTGATCAGGGTTTTCACATCTTTGATGGGAGTTACCCGAATGATTGCTCCGACATTAATATAAGGGTCTTCCGGGTCTTTTACAGGTATCCCTTCAAATTTCTTTACATCAATACCATTTGGGGTGATGATCGCCTTTTCCCTGGGACAGCCCAGCTCAATCTGAAGCAAATGAGCCTGTTCAAAGAGGGAGGTCACCAAATCCGCATAATAGTATGCGCATTTGGACATCTTTCGAAACTGCTCGATCCATATGGACTTATATACTCCCTGTACCCATTTTGCTTTGATAATCTCCTCCTCCCGCTCTCTGGTATATATCCCATGCTCACTAATGAGCAGCTTGGCATTGGGATATAAGGATAAGGCCATACTACCGATCATGCCTGCATATCCGGTGGATACGCTATGATAAATATCTGCCTTCGGCGGAACACACTTAAGGGCAAAGAAGAGGGGTAAATATATGGAGCGTAAGGTCCACAAAAAATCTGAAAAGGTAATCTCTGAAAAACGCAGGGAGTAATACTCCTTGGTGATCTCAAGAAATTGCGGGCTCATCAAAAGATTGTTGATGGAGATATTTTTTCTGTAAAACATATGAAATACTGTCATCCAGTCAACCTCTTCCCCGATGATAAGGCTGCGCAGCGCCTCGACCTCCTTTTTCTTAAGGTGCACCCGATTTCTTACTGTTTTGTGCCTGCCGATCCAGTCCACATCCTGCAGGAAGACCTCATGGACTTCCGTAAGATTATGCGGCAGCTCATAAGCAAATTTGCCGCTGATGCTGCGATCTGATACGATGGTGATCAGCTTAAACTCAATATTGGGAAATAATCTTATCATACTGTGGATCCAGCTGGATACACCGCCTACAGCGTAGGGATAACAGCCTTCTGCTATGAGACAAACCTTCATATGCTACCCCTGCCTTTCCGCCTTATTACTGGGAAGTAACTTTTGATCTTTGGGCTTTTTGAGCCTGTTTTCTTCGGTCAGGTGAATACTTACTGAGGCAGCTGTGGCCTTAATCAGGTAGGCCTGATCAGAGATCCTGTCTGCCTTGCCGTTATTGACCGCATCAATCCTGCTGCTGCCGGCAATCAGGATAAAATAGGCTTCCTGGTCAAAATGATCTATCTGGATATCAATGGTATCTTCAAAATATTCATAAGTAAAATCCAGAGCAAGGAAACGTCTTACCCGCTTTTCCATCTCATAGATTGGTATCATATCCAGCTTGGCAAAATCGTTGAAGTAGGTCTTCTCCCTGGACCATTTTGTGCTAAGGTTATTCCAGGCATCGCGATCACTCTGTGGATAGAAGACCCGTCCGATCTCCATCTTCATATTACACATACCAAGGGCATTCTCCACACAGATCATTTGCAGATCATCCAGTGTTTCATGCCTGGTACCTTCCAGGTTGAATTTTACTGAAAGGACATCCTCCTCTAGGAAGCTGAGCAAAGTATCCCCTGGTTTATAATCAGACATGACAAGACTGATCTTTGTAAGAAAGTCCTGCCCTAAGCAGGCTTTGACCTCCTCCTCGCTAAATTTTGCAGTATATAAGGCAGAGAACTTATATTGCGGAAGAGATGCCTGATAAAATGCTTCATTTTGCTCTAGCAGCTCCTGTAAGCTGAGCTCTGATACCTGCCCTAAGGAAAGCCCCATATTACCGGGAAGCTTATCGATCTCCTGCAGATAAAACTCCAAAAAGCTGTCCTTTGGTCCTTCCTCGCCTTCATAGTTCAGCTGAGAGGAGGCAAAAAAGCTGTAGGAGCCGCCGAAGTTTTTCAGTATCTGTACAATGTTCGGCCATAGGATATCTCTGGCTATGGCTTCCGCACTTCGGCTATACATGTTTTGCATGACCGCCCTATTCTCATCAGAAAAATAAGGATAGTCTATCATGGAGATGGTTTGTGCATTGACAATCGGATATAAGTAATATCTGCCCTGATTGGCCAGAAAGCCGGTTAAGATCCCCAGCATGGACATTCCGTCAAAGTGATCACTGTTAACCACATACACAAAGGAATTGCCCGTATAGGTACGCCATAGAAGCGGGGGCAGCTTCAGATCATTCTCCTGCTGCTCCTGACCTGCCAAAATAGCAGCAGCATATACTTCATAGCCTGCCCTGAGAGAATAATAGGGAAGCCTAACCTGGGTATCATCCAGATTGCCAAAGTAATCCCCCCTCTGATAGATCCGTTCCTTATTGAGCATAAAATTCGCATATATCTTAATTCCATCGGCAGTGACTTCTTCTGCGACTGTCTCAGCTATGCCGAAGAAGTCAGCCAGCTTTTTATCAGCGGATAGTTCCTGATAATCCGGAAGCTGTGTAAAGATCAGGGTAACTCCCTGCTCGGCATAAGCGTATAAACGCTCCGTATCCCTTCCTATGATACTGCTGTCATCAAACAATACAAGGTCATACTTAGCCAACTCGGCTGCATCCGGTAAGGCAGGAAAGACCCTGAACAGGTATTTGTTATAGACGCACCACTCCTGTAATATCCGTGAAGACGGAGTCTTAGTATCCTTAGCTACTATGGCTGCCTTTCTTTTTAATTCCGGATTAAGGATCATTCGGCCTGCTCCCGGATCAGTCCCACTCTCCTCCTTCAGCTGAAGGGAAGCGGCAGTGATAGTATCTGAGGCTCCTATATTAATCTCCTCTTCCAGCCGTTCATCGGCAGCAGTCTCAGTCAGGAGTTCCGAGGAAACACCTACAAACATAAACATAACAAAGATCATAAACATCAGGATAATAATCGTGAAATAATTCCGTATTGAAATCATATCTCCTAGCCTTCTATAAAAAAATGAAATCATTTTATAGTCCTACCGCCATATAGACGGAACAGACGCAAAATCTCTTCATCGACAACAAGATCCGAAGCCCTCAGCTCATTCAGACAATCAAAAAAGGCTGTCTGATTCTGCTGTTCATAATATAAATGCAAATTGGCCTTATAGGTATCCAGCATATTTGGCCGATAGACCCCGGCCCTGGATACCCACTTATCAGCCATCTGATAATCCTTGATGGAGAGAAACAGATCGGTCAGCCAGAGGTAATGGGTTGCCGTCATATGCCAAAGGTTATGGGAAAACAGATTCTCTGCCACATTATCCAGAATATAGATGTAAGACCTCTGTTCCACATCATTCATGATCTTCATGCTGAGAATATCATGAATATAGTCCAGGGTGAGCAGGTTCATCTCAACATCCTCCGGATTTTTCTGCATTTGCGCAAGCATATTCTGGGCGGTGGAACGACATTCCGACAAGGCATCCAGGATGATGGAGGCTGCATAATGAGAGGTCTCCGTATCCTTGCTGTTCATGGCAACTGCAATACTTGATATGGTCCTTTTGGCATTACTTCGCAAGCTGTCCAAAAGGAGTCTCCTCAGACTGTTGCTATCAGAAATTGCCAGTGCATCCTGAATTGGAACAAAGTTCATCTCAGTCTCCCGGTCCGGAGGCAGGATCTCCTTCTCCCGATCCTGGCTAAAGCTGACGTCACTTAGATCAACATCCTTCCTCCGTTTTAAAAAGTTAAGGAGGCTGCCAAATAAAATATAGAGAAGGCCAAACAGGGGAACGAGAAATATAAACCAGGACAATAGCAGCATGGTGGCGCGCTGTCCCTTTTTCTGAAAAAAGGCCCCGCTCAATAAGGTAAGTGCCAGGATCGAGTTGATGATTACTATGATCAGAACCGGCCAAAGCCCTGCGGTATCCATGGTCTATTCATACTCCTTCTCCAAATAGGTTTTAATGTTCTTCTCTTCCAGACGCTTCCTGACATGAACCGACTCATTTTCATTGGTATTGGTCAGCAGAACCGCCAGCTTGCCATC
>JAJUHH010000188.1 GCA_029267975.1 Clostridiales bacterium | reverse complement strand
GCAGTCTCATGAGGGTCGTTTTCCCACAGCCGTTTTCCCCAAGGATTACTACCCGTTCTCCCTGATAGAGGGTGAGGTTGATATCCTTGAGAATGGTTCTGTTACCGGCAGTATAGGCAACATGTTCAAGACGAAAGCAAGGAGTCTTCTCCATCATGGCTTGCTTTCTGTCCTTCAATTGGATGATACCGGTATAGCTTTCCACCCGTCCCTCCGGCTTACTTACCTTTACATGTCCGTCACTAAGCCAGGCTACGGCATCCGCATAAGGGAGTACTACATCAAGACGATGCTCAATGATCAGAATCGCATAGCCCTTTTTCGTCAATTCCTTAAGGAGGCAAAGCAGATTATGGGCACCCTCCAAATCCAAATTGGCCAAGGGCTCATCAAAAACCAGTATTTTCTGCTGCATGGCAAGAATGGAGGCGGTAATTAATCTCTGCTTTTGCCCTCCGGAGAGCGTCCTGGTAAACCAGTCCTCCTGAAGGTTCATCTTCTCACAGGCCTCTTGTATCGCTTCTTGTATGCGATCAGAGGCCATATTCATGTTCTCGCAGCCAAAAGCAATCTCATCTTCCACAATATTATTAATAATCTGGCTGTCGGCATTCTGCAGTACGCTTCCTACAAGCCTTGATACCTCACTGGTCTTCTTATGAAGCGCACTTTCCCCATTCAGCAGGTACTCGCCCTGACATTCCCCCTGAATAATGTTTGGAATGATCCGATTGATACTATAGAGCAGGGTAGATTTTCCCTCACCGGACAGACCGGACAGCACCATTAACTCTCCGTAATGGAGCTTCAGATTAATGTCCCTCAGCACCCAATTCTCTGTATTATGATAGCGAAAGGCATAATTTTTTAATTCCACAGCAATGTTATCCATATAGCACCACTCCTGTCATTACTCCTAAGATACAAAGACCATAGGCAATATCCCTCTTTGAAAGTCTTACTTGCTTATAAACTACCTTTGATTGATCCGACAGCACAAATCCTCTTGTTTCAATGGAGATGGCCATGATGTCTGACATGCTGATAATCCGCATTAGGAAGGGGACCAAAAAAGCCCGATACAGATAGGAAAGGTTAAAAATACTGATCTTGGCTCCTCTTGTCTTCATTGCTTCACTGATCTGTTTGATTTCACTGATCAGTATGGGCACAAAACGGATCGTAACCAACATACCTAAGGTCAGTATCCTTGGCAATCCCAGAGCAATGAAATTCCGAGTTAGGTTCACCGGAGGAAGTGCCACCATAATGACAGAAGCATAAGCTAAGAGCAGGATTCTTCCCAGGGTTTGCAGGCCAACCATGAGGCTTTGGCTGGTCAGGGCAGCTCCTGCCCCAACGATAGCACCGATCACCGCAAACATAGGGATTGCTTTTAGCAGAACCTTTGTATACCCGAACAGAATATATATTACAGTCATTGCGATCAGCAGGTAAATCAATGACATCCTTTTGGAAACAAGTAAACCGACGCAAAATACAAGCAGCCCCGACGCCAGGCTGATCAGTGGATAAATAGGGTTTTTCACATACAATTTTTCCATTAAATCTTTCCTGCCTTTTGCAACTCTCTCCCCAGCTTCTGGCCTATCTTTGTGCCGATATAGCTTAAAAGCACTGTTGCGATACACAAAGCAAGAGATACCATAGGTCGATCAATGATATCCTTCACGCTCTGTCCATGAATAAGCATGGTAAATATCAAGGTTGTAGGAAGGGTCATTGGTATGAAGATTGTTGCTGCAAATACTTTTGCCTGATCACTCTCATAGTTCTTATAGATCAGCCAGGTAATCAATTCGCTAACCAGGGAACCAAAGACCATATTAAAAAACATAACAGGTGCCATCATTAATAGCACAAATCCATGAAACAGTCCCAGGAGTGACAGTGTTCCTATTTTCTTCACTTTCATCAAGGCAATCATCGTTAAGATAGAATATAGGATGGCAGAGGCCATATTCCTCAAACCGAAAAGCTTATTGGACATTACAAGAGGCATGACAAGTCCTCCTGCTAGCACTAAGGCAGCTGCCATAATTGCAATGAATATAATATCTTTCACGGTAAATTTACTTAGCTTCATAAGTCTACTTCTACCTTTCTTCTTTCTAGGATATATGACAACTTACTTCTTCCTATCTAACATAAAATGTTTTATGGTTAAGACAGGATGATAGATCATAAGTCTGGGACCGGAATATCTCATAACCTTGCGAATCTGCTCCTTCATGACCGGTTTATAGCAGGAAACTTTGCATTTGCTGCAAAAGGTCTTTGTCTCCATAAAAGGGCAGAGCTCGGTACGAAGCATCGCATAGTCTTGTAATTCCTTACACCGCTCACATAATTGGCCTTTTCCTGCTTCATGCTTCTGACCTTTGCAAAAGATTGCTATCATCCTGGATACAATTATTTTCTCTTTATTTCTCTTCTCCTCAATATTCATATAGCAAACCTCTTATTCTCTTCTTTCATACCCTTTTCTTACTCTGAAGTTCTTTTCACCTCACCTGAAGGATTATGTAATCTTATCCAGCCTAAGCAGCACTTACTTTAAGACCCTATAACTTTAAGATTCTCTTACTTTAAGATACTCTGCCGCTGGCCATCTCATAAGTATAATCAGCGATACTTAAGGTAGATTTTCTATGGGATACCAGGACCACATGTTTATTGCTACATTCCTTTTCTATGGCTTTTAAGATAATTCCCTCGTTTAAGCTATCCAGGTTACTGGTCGGTTCATCTAAGAGCAGCACCGGTGCATTATGTAAGAAGGCTCTTGTAAGTCCAATTCTTTGCTTCTCCCCGCCGGAGAGGCTGCTTCCAAGTTCGCTTACCGCTGTATCATAGCCTTTTGGAAGAGATGTAATAAAATCATGGATGGAAGCCTTCGCAGCTGCAGCCACAATCTCCTCTTTGGTCGCATCAGGCTTTGCGATGCGGATATTCTCCAAGATGGTATCATGGAAGAGATAAGTATCCTGGGTCACATAGCTTTCCATTTCTCGCAAGGAGCTGGTATTAATCAGATTTACATCTGTTTGCTCCTCATCCATAAAGCTTATCCTGCCCTGATCTACCTTCCAGAATCTCATCAGAAGCTTTAAAAGTGTAGATTTACCAGAGCCGCTGGCGCCATGGATACCTATGATTTTATTATTAGGCAGGGAAACACTGACATGATCAAGGATGGTTTCCTTATCATAAGCAAAGCTTACTTTATCACACTCTATGCCACTGAATTTCTCTCTATTAAGGGAATATTTCCCTTCAACTTCCTCAACCATAGGTTCTTCTTCAAGAATCTGAAGAACCCGTTCTCCGCTTGCAAGCATTTGCAGTAGGTCATTGGAAAGAGCGCTTAAAGCGATTACGGGACCAAAGGAGTCAAGCATGGTTATGGTACTGATTACTACATCACCCAGGGCAATCTTCCCTGCATCATATAGGCTGATACCGGTAACCAATACAATGAGACCAAAGCCTAAGATAAGCAGGTCGGTAAAGGCTGCTGCTTCTCCTTCCTTATTCTTTAATAACTTATTCTTTGCGCTAATCTCTGCAGACCTTCTGGCAATCTCTGATCTTCTGTTTTCTCCCTGACCATACTGCAGGATTTCCTTCAATCCTCTCAGACTTTCCAGCAAATAGCTGTTAAGCTCCCCCAAGCCGCTTCTATACTCGCGTCCTGCCCTGCGCCCCAGCCTTGTATTGATATAAGGAGTGACGACTCCTACCAGAAGGTAAGCAAGAAACGCGATAATACCTAAGGTATAGTGGAAAGTACACATAAAAGCAATCAGGAGCGCTGAGCAGATAATCGCCTGGGATACAGGAGCTATGGTGTGTGCATAAAACACCTCAATTAATTCAATATCTGAGGTTAATATGGAGATCAGATTACCCTTATCCCTGCCCTCCAGCTTAGCAGGTGCAAGTCTTCTTAAGGCTCCAAACACTTTATCTCTGATCACCGCTAATAACTTAAAGGCGATAAAATGCCCGCTGAGTTGTTCTAAGTATTTGGCTACAGACAAGACAAGCGCTAACAGCAATACAGTTACTGTTATGCTTGAATTGCTGATCCCGGTATTGATCCCAAAGACATTCAGCAGTGCATATCCTCCTAGGATTGTAATAGCGATAGAGGATAGATAGCCGATGCTTCCAAGGGTAATTGTCCCCAACATGATATGGGTCAAGGGTTTTACCAGCTTAATTAACTTTAAAAAGATGAATATGGCATGCTTACGCAATTACTTCCATCCCCCTTCCGTACTTCTCCAGACTCTGCTGTTGTTGATAAAGTTCATAATATAATCCCTTTCGCTGGAGTAATTCCTCATGATTACCACATTCCCTCACAGTACCCTGATGAAGCACATAGATCCGGTCTGCCTTCACTACGTTTGCCGGCGATGACTGATTAATATAATTGTCTTTGTTGCCGCCATATCATTAATCAGCTTCATAATCATGTTCTCGCTTTCCACATCAATATTGGAGGTTGCTTCATCAAAGATATAAATATCACTGTCGTGAAGGAGTGCCCTGGCAATTGCAAGTCTCTGCTTCTGACCACCGGATAAATTACTGCCTTGTTCCGTCAGCATAAAATCAAGTCCACCTTCTGAGAGGATGAAGTCCTTTAGATTGACCATATCTAAAGCCTTTAGCAGCTTCTCATCGGGGGCTGTGCAATCTCCCATAAGCAGATTCTCTCTCACTGTTCCCTTAAAGATAAAGCTGTCATGGGTTACCAGGGTCATATTCTTCATTTTCAGTGCTTCACTGATCTTGCTTGCTTCCACACCACCCATGGTGATACTTCCCTTATATCCTGTATTATTCCCCATAATCAGGCTGGCAATTGTACTTTTACCACAGCCGGAGGGACCAACCACGGAGATAAACTCTCCCTTTTTCACTGATAAAGATACCTTCTTCAGTACCGGCTCCTGATCGCCATAGGCGAAATCAACCTGAGTTAGGGATACTTCATCGAAATTAACATTGTGTTTGCTGTTGGCCTCCTCAGTCTTCTTATCCGCCAAGCCAAGTATACGAAATAGCTTATCACAGGCCGTTGTACCATTCATAGCCACATGGAAATAGGAACCTAACAGACGCAAAGGAATAAAGAACTCTGCACCCAGCAGGATAATGGCAAAGGCCTGCCAGAATACAATATTCCCTGCCCGATACTCGGAAGCTGCAACAATAATTGCGATTGCTGCTCCTCCGAAAGCGATGACATTCATGATAATGATGGAGTTCAGCTGCATTCTCAAAAGCTTCATTGTTATAGCACGAAAGCCTTCTGCTGCCTCGTTCATTTTCTGGTGCTTCATTTCATCGGCCTGGTAGATCTTCAGAGTGGTTAAACCTTGAATATTCTCTAAAAAGGTATCACCAAGATCCGCATAGGTATTCCAGTATTTCTTCATTATCCTCTTGGCTATTTTCTGAAATGCTATGATAGACAGTGGTATTAAGGGCACACATAATAAGAGAATGATGGCAGACTTAAAGCTAAAGGGGGCGATAATAAGAAATAGGGTGAGGGGAGCAAGCATACTATAGTAAAACTGGGGCATATATCGACCCATATAGATCTCAAGCTGTTCTACACCTTCCGCAGCAATCTGTACCACTTCTGAGGTTGCCACCTCCTGATGGTAAGATATGCCGATCTTAATTAATTTTTCATATAAGCGGTCTCTTAAATGCGCCTTCACCTGGGCGATTGCCTTAAAGGACATTCTGTTTGCAGCAATGGTAGCCCCAAATCTTACTGCAATCATGGCACCGCATAGGAGCACAGTCGTAAGGAATGATATTTGTCCGCTCCCCTGTAAGAGGGATTGAAGCGTAATACCTACTGTCATGATAAACACTACATTTGCAGCCAGCTTGATCCACTGAAATAAAACATTCAGCTTAACATATTTTGTGGAAGCACTAAGTTCCTTGATTAGTCTCTTTTCAAGCATGTGATAACTCCTTTTCTTATATCAATAACAGCCATTTCTTCTTATAATGCAAATCTTCATCCTGATAGTGATTATAGACAGAACTGTTGATATTGATAATCATTCTTAATTGATGATATAATATGAAAATCTTCCTGTCAATGAAGAAAATACAAGAAATGAAAAATTGTGGCAAGCGTGATCCAGCTTT
>JAJUHH010000187.1 GCA_029267975.1 Clostridiales bacterium | reverse complement strand
GGTTCAGGAATTATTGGCCGGCAACTATAACGCCGCAGAATTTGCTGCTTCTTATCAAAAAGCTTGGGATGACGGAATGAAATAGTTAGATCACTTTTGAAGGGGCTGTTACAAAACAATACCCAATGTAATTGGCTGAGAATGTTTTGTAACAGTTCCTTTTGATTATGGAGGTTATTGTTATATGAGAGAAAAGAAAATAGGCCTGCATACCTTCATGGCGCTTCCTGCCTTTGCTTTGTTTTCCGTCTTCTTTCTTTATCCCTTGATGAAGGGCATCGGCATGAGCCTTACGGATTGGGACGGAATAAGGCAGGCCAACTTTGTGGGTCTGAATAACTTTATTGCATTTTTTCAGGATGACAGGGCCCTTAATAATATTCGGACGACTCTCCTATTTGCCATAGGAAGTGCACCACTCTTAAATATTGTGGGTCTGGGCTATGCCTTACTAATGGACAGTAAGATCAAGGGAAAAGGCATGGCCAGAATGATCATCTATCTTCCCGCAATAATCAGTCCCCTGATTATGGGCTATATCTGGTATCTACTGCTGCAGCCAGGACGGGGCTTTCTCTATCATGTACTGGACAATATGGGTAAGGCCTCCTGGTTTGGTAACTGGACCGCAGGCTATGCCACTTCAATGCTGGTTCTTGTCCTAGTCAATGTATGGCAATATGCAGGTATGACTATGGTAATCTACCTTGCGGGACTTCAGGCGATCCCCGGCGAATTATACGAGGCTGCCAAAATGGACGGTGCCTCCTCCCTGGGTAGATTCCGCTTTGTAACCATACCCTTGTTGATCCCCTCCATCCGGATTAATGTTGTAACCAATATTATCGGATCTCTGTCTGTATTTGATATTGTCATGTCCCTAACCGGCGGCGGCCCCGGCTATTCCACCGAAACACTCAGTATCTATATCATGCGTATGTGCTACGGAAGCAAGACCGGCTACTCTACCGCGGTTGCAATCATTATGTTCTTTATTATCCTGGTCCCTGTGCTGATTTCTATGAGAATGACCAGAGCAAAGGCAATGGATTAGGAAAGGAGTAATATGAGAAGAGCAGCGAGTTTATTCAGATATCTATGTATTACACTTATATGCATTTTATGCTTAATCCCCTTTCTTGTCTTATTAATCTTGTCCTTGAATACACCCAAAAGGGTGTTTTATGAGGGGAATATATTTATACCGGATTTTTATTTTTATAATTATATAGAAGGCTGGTTTAAATCCAATATATGCACGGCTATGATTAACTCGGCGCTTATTACTATAATGGCGCTCTGTGTTATTATTCTTCTGGGTGCAATGGCCGCCTACACCATTGCACGATTTAACTACCGTTTTAATAAGCTAATCTTTGGTATATTGATCAGCTGCATGATGATTCCGGGAATTATCAATACCGTACCCCTATATACCCTGATGATTGATCTGAAGGCCATCAATACCTTATGGGGAATGGCTCTGGTCTGCGCCACCAATGCCCTCCCCCAATCCGTATTCGTGTTCCATGGCTTTATCCGGTCACTGCCCAAGGAGCTTGAGGAGTCTGCCATCATGGATGGTTGTTCCTGGTTTTCTTCCTTTTGGAGGATCATCTTCCCCTTGCTTAAGCCCTCCGTGTCCGCCATTGTCATACTAAATGGCTTTGGCATCTGGAATAACTATTCTCAGGCCGTCTTCTTTCTGCAGGACCGTAGGAAGCATAATGTTCCCCAGGCATTATCGGTATATTTTCAGCAATTCGCCGGCGCCAAATGGAACCTCATGGCTGCTACCGCTGTCATCGCCATTGTTCCGGTTATCCTTGCATTTTTGCTGTTCCAGAAGAACCTGATCAAGGGCTTAACGGACGGGGCTTTGAAGGGATAGTTAAATTATATAGGGTTAACTTTAGCTTGAAGGGAAATTGAGCCTTAAGGGATAATTTAGCTTTAAAGAGGCAACTTATTTTAAAAGAAAAGCATGGTTATCCAGGGAAGGGACAGGATACCATTCGATGATAAAGTAAGATAAAGAGCATATTGAAGCAAAATTATAGTTAAAGAATCGCAGGTTTTACGACAAAATGGAGGTTTTGAATGAAAATTGATATATACCCGGAAAAAGCCCAGTATCTAACCGGAGAACCTATAAAACTAATCCTGGAATGTGATGAACCTATCTCTGAAAACATTACCGCTCAATTATGTATCACAAGACTTCAGGAGCTTGTATATGAGGGCACCTTGGAAGTTACCCAAGGGGTAGCAACCCAAGAAGCATTCAGCCATGGGGAATACACTGAGAGGGTAATCACCCAAAATGTATTCAGTCATGAAGGAAATCCCCCATGGATGAGTGAAATTACCTTGGATGGAATGGACACAGAATTTGCCGGCTTTGGTGTATTACTTTCAATATATCTGAACGGGGAGCTGCTCCTGCAAGGGCATACCGCCTTTGATGTAGTATCCGATTGCACCAAGGCAATCCGCTACGGCTTCTTAAGTGATTTTCATACAGAGGATGGGGCGGATTGTGAGGATGTCAGTACCCTTCGTAAGTTCCATATTAATATGGTCCAGTATTATGATTGGTCCTATCGGCACGATGATCTGGTATCAAAGACAGACATATATAAGGATATGATGGGGCGTGAAGTAGATTTACGAACGGTGAGGAATAAGATAAATGCCTGCAGAAGGTTTGGAATAAAGTCAATCGGATACGGTGCAGTATATGCTGCCTCAAAGCAGTATTTTGAGGCGAATAAAGAGTGCGCCCTCTATACCAGTGCCGGGGATCCACTGGTTTTTATTGATACCTTCTACATCATGAATGTGGCTAAGGATTGTAAGTGGAGAAAGCACATTATTAAAGAATATGCAAAGGCCGTCTCGGAGCTTGGCTTTGATGGAATACATATGGATACCTACGGATTTCCTAAGACTGCCTATGCTTATGATAAACAAAGATTAATTAAGCTGGATGAGGAGTACCCTTCTTTGATTGAGGATGCAAAGGCAAGACTAAATGAAATTACAGAGAATAATTATCTCATTTTTAATAATGTGGGCAACTGGCCAGTTACTTCCGTTGCAAAAGCCCCCCAGGCAGCCGTCTATATTGAGGTTTGGGAGCCCTATCTCACCTATGGTCATATCAAGCAGGTAATAAAGGACGCAAGGCAATCTTGTGTAGACAAGAATCCGGTGATACTAGCCGCCTACCTAGCACCCTTTCGAACAGATTGGGAGGACCGTGCTGCTTATGCCGCCTATCTCTTAACCGCAGCCATTACCGTAAATGGAGCCTATCATTTACTCTTAGGAGAAGAGAACGGAGTTTTAACTCAGGGCTATTATGTGGATCATTCGCTTATGTCCTCTTCCACTGCGCAGAAAATGCGCTGCTATTATGACTTTATCGTACAGTATATGGAGCTATTCTATGACGCAAGCTTAGTTGATGTCAGTATGACTCATATAGGATGGGACAACACGGAATATCGTTGCTTTCATGAGCAGTATAGCGTGGACGGTGAGGCAGACAAGGTCTGGCTGACCATAAGAGAGAATGAAAACAGGAAGTTAATCAGTCTTATTAATCTATCCGGTAATGATAATAAGTGGAACCAAGGCAAGGATCTACCGATAATGCTGCACAACCTCAAGCTTCAGGTTCAGATCGACAAGCTGGTAAAGGGGATCTACTTTGCCTCCCCGGATTGCAATCACGGTCAGCCTCAGGAAATCAGCTATCAAACACTTCATACAGACCGAGGATATGCCATAGTATTTGAGGTGCCTAGCTTAGAAACCTGGAGTAATGTATGGATTGATTTCTAAATATGATCTGGTTTGATTTTAAGTGATTTCTAGATTGATATTTGCGTAAAGTCAGCTCTGATTCGAGTAATTTTTTATATGATATTTGATATTATTTTAATGAAGCAACCTGTTTCAATATATATCAATATAAGAGAGGAATGTGGGGTATACGAATGGAACAGAGAATATGGTGGAAGGAAGCTGTGGTATATCAGATCTATCCCCGCAGCTTTATGGATAGTAACGGGGATGGAATCGGTGATCTGCGGGGTATCATTCAGAGGTTAGACTACTTAAAGGATCTTGGAGTTGATATTATATGGTTGTCACCCATCTATCAGTCACCCAATGATGATAACGGATATGACATCAGCGATTATCAAAATATTATGAGTGACTTCGGTACCATGGAGGATTTTGATGAATTGCTTGCCCAGGCACATGCCTTGGGAATTAAAATTATCATGGACCTTGTTGTGAACCATACCTCCGATGAGCATAAGTGGTTTGTGGAAAGTCGTAAATCAATTGATAGCCCATATCGAGACTATTACATCTGGCGCGAAGGGAAAGACGATAATCCCCCGAATAATTGGGGCTCCTGGTTCGGCGGCCCTGCCTGGGAAAAGGATGAGGCTACCGGGATGTACTATTTACATATCTTCTCTAAGAAACAGCCGGATCTGAACTGGGATAATGCCAAGGTACGGGAGGAAGTCTATGAGATGATGACCTGGTGGCTGGACAAGGGGATCGATGGATTTCGCATGGATGTCATCAGCTTGATCTCAAAGGTTCCTGAACTGCCTGATGGTGAAGTACGAGGTGGAATCTATGGAGATCTATCACCTTACTGCATTCATGGTCCCAAGGTACATGAATACCTTCAGGAAATGAATCGCAAGGTATTATCAAAATACGACATTATGACTGTAGGGGAAGCCGTTGGTGTCACCATAGAGGAAGCTCCTAAGTATACAGGCTATGACCGCAATGAGCTGAATCTGGTATTTCAATTTGATCATATGTTCTTGGACATGGGGGAACACGGCAAATGGAGCAACCGTCGCTTCCAATTGACCGACCTAAAGAAGATACTGAGTAAATGGCAGACCGCTCTGGAGGGATTATGCTGGAATTGCCTCTATTGGAGTAATCATGATCAGCCACGAGCGGTCTCCCGCTTTGGTGATGATAAAGATTACAGAGAGCTTTCGGCAAAGATGCTGGCAACCTGTCTGCATATGATGAGAGGAACCCCTTTCATCTATCAGGGGGAAGAACTTGGAATGACCAACGCTTATTTTGAACAATTGGAGCAATATAGGGATATTGAATCGCTGAATGCTTATAAAGGCTATGTAGAACAGCTTGGCCTATCCCATGAATTAATGATGGATTATCTTCAGCATATGAGCAGAGACAATGCAAGAACCCCAATGCAATGGGATGATAGCCTCAATGCCGGCTTTACCACAGGCACTCCCTGGATTGAAGTGAACAAAAATTATAAGGAAATCAATGCAAAGAATCAATTCAAGGATGAAACATCCGTGTATCACTATTATAAGAAGCTGATTCAGCTTCGTCATGAGCATGATATTATCGTATATGGCAGCTATGAGCTGCTACTGCCCGATAGTGAACAGCTCTATGTGTATAGAAGAACTTTGGGTAATGAGGTTTTACTTGTTATATGTAATTTTACCAAAGAGGAAATGGAGCTTGAATTAGCTGAATACGGTATGGGTACCGAACATACCTTATTGATCAGTAATTATCCTGATGATCAAGGGAACAGAATTAGGGCCTATGAGGCGAAGGTGTATCGGATGCCTACGTAAATTGTGCTTTTGAGTAAGTGCTTAAAGATAGTCATTCGATTGTATGTGATAAAATCTGTAAATACTGACCTTCTATGATAATAATAATGGTCTGAAGGCATAGTGAGTTGCTTTTAGACCATTATTCTGTATATAAACTGCTGGCTGTAGATAATACAAAGATCTCAGATGTATGTCACTTGGAATAAACCTCCTCGCTTATAGAATGTCCGGAACACATTACCTTTGCTTAACTTTTTGCCAATACTCATATTTGTCAATATAATCATTATAATAATCTTGTTTATTATTTTTGTTAGAATTTCTAACTTTTTCATCTTTTTTGTTTGGTCTATATTGACAAGCATCTACTACAACACTATTTAGAATCCCATGATATATTTTCTCTTCTTCATTTGATAAGTTGATTTCTTTATATAAATCATTTATTATGCTCAAAAAATAACCATTTTCCGAAACATAATAGAAAAACCCACTAGCAAAGATAGGTAAATAATATATCATTTTACCTAATTTGCTATTTATAAGATTTTCTTTATCC
>JAJUHH010000186.1 GCA_029267975.1 Clostridiales bacterium | reverse complement strand
ATCAAGACCTCCTTGCAGCCCGGAATTCGCGGCTCCATGAAGCTTTGTCATGTGGTTCTGGATCACGTATATGTGGAAATGAACACCACTAAGAATCTGGAGCAGGAGGAAGTTGCAATTAAAATGCCGATTGGCAGTTATGTTGATTATAAAATAGAGCCCACCTGTGGTATGGCAAGTGCAAAAGGTCCCATAGGATCTGAGGATGATCCCAGGTGCTTCTATCTGCCGGATCGGGTGGAAGCACAGCTGATCTGGCTGGGTAACGGCTATATTGAGTATCGTTTTCCTACCAATTCCCTGCAGGAAAAGCAACTTCATAGGCTTGAGATATCCCTGGAGCTTTGCTCTGAGGATCATGAATTTAATATGAATTATCCCTCTGATATTACCTTGTGGGTTAACGATCTGGAAGTGGGAACCTGGAATTGCCCCAGTGATTTTGGTGGCCGCAGAGGAAAGCTTAACCCTGATTGGTGGCCGGATAAAAACACACAGTATGGTATGTTAAAGACCTGGAGCATTACAGATGAGGGCTGCTTTCTGGACAATGAAAGGACGGAAAGCAAAGGCTTAGCAGTCTTTCAGCTGGACAAGAAGGACTATATCTCAGTACGTATCGGGATAAAGGAGGATGCGGCGCATAAGGGCGGACTGAATCTATTTGGAGAAGCCTTCGGTGACTACCCCCAGGGTATCCTGATGAAATTAATCTTTTAATGATACAATATTACAATGTTCTCCTCTTTACAAATAAGGTAGAGAGGAGTATTATATAACTAAAACAACAAAAATAATGTTTTAAAACAAAATATCTGTTATTAATAAGAAGATCAAGTCTAAACAAGTTATAAAGGAGAAGGGATATGAAGAAAGAACTGCTACAGAAGTTTGAAGAGATATTTGGTAATGAGGGAGAGTATCAGGTATACTTTGCACCTGGCAGAGTGAATCTGATTGGAGAGCACACCGATTATAACGGCGGTCACGTATTTCCCTGCGCATTAACCATCGGAACCTATGCAGTGGCAAGAAAAAGAAGTGATGATAAATTACGCTTTTATTCCATGAATTTTGAAAAGCTTGGTGTGATTGAATCATCAATTCAGGATTTGGTATATAAGGCAGAGGATAATTGGACCAATTATCCCAAGGGTGTCATCTGGGCAATGCAAAAGAGAGGCTTTGCCATCGACAGCGGTATGGATGTACTGTATTTTGGCAATATCCCCAATGGCTCAGGCCTATCCTCCTCAGCATCCCTGGAGGTATTGACCGGCTTTATCCTCAAGAATCTCTTTGATTTAAAGGTATATAATATCGAGCTGGCGATTATCGGACAGTATTCCGAGAACAATTTCAACGGAGTAAACTGCGGCATTATGGATCAGTTTGCGGTTGCCATGGGTAAAAAGAATCATGCTATCTTCCTGGATACGGCAGATCTATCCTGTGAATATGCGCCTCTTAAGTTAGACGGAGCCAAGATTGTTATTATGAACACCAATAAAAAGCGTGGTCTCGGTGACTCCAAGTATAACGAAAGACGCAGCGAATGTGAAGCAGCGCTGGCTGATCTGCAGAAAGTAGTGAACATTAAAGCACTCGGAGAACTGACTGAGGCTCAGTTTGAGGAATATAAGTCAGCCATTCAGAATGAAGTGCAGGCAAAGCGTGCCAAGCATGCGGTTTATGAGAACCAGAGAACCATCAAAGCAGTGGAAGCGCTGAAGAAGAATGACCTGTCCTTATTCGGAAGATTAATGATCGCATCCCATGTGTCCCTTCAATATGATTATGAAGTAACCGGTATAGAACTGGATACCATTGTAGAAGCAGCATTAAAACAGGAAGGTGTCATTGGGGCAAGAATGACAGGCGCAGGCTTTGGTGGCTGTGCAGTAAGCATTGTGAAGGAAGCAGCAGTGGACAGCTTCATTCAGAAGGTAGGCCAGGAATATCTGGAGAAGATTGGATATGCAGCAGACTTTTATGTAGTTGAAGTCGGCGATGGTCCTGTCATTCTGTAATATAAATAAGGTAGCTACTCGTTTAGCAATGGAAAGCTGGCTAGACCTTGCAGAGGAATGAAATCTTTACAAGGGCATCGGCAGCAGGGAGGTTAATTATGACAATTTTAGTACTTGGCGGCGCAGGCTATATCGGTTCCCATACCGCATATGAGCTCATTGAAAGAGGAGAAGATGTTGTTATTGTAGATAGCCTGGAGACTGGGTATCTTGAGGCGGTTCATCCCAAGGCACGGTTCTATCAGGGAGATATCAGAGATAGAAGCTTTATTGACCGGGTATTTGAACAGGAGAAGATTGATGCGGTAATACATTTTGCGGCAAATTCCCTGGTGGGTGAGAGCATGGTCAATCCCCTGAAATATTATGATAATAATCTTTGCGGAACCAAGGTGCTGCTGGAGTCCATGGTTGCACATAAGATCGATAAGATTGTATTTTCGTCAACGGCTGCTACCTATGGAGAGCCGGAGAGAGTTCCGATTCTGGAGACGGATCGTACCTGTCCTACCAATACTTACGGAGAGACCAAGCTTTCCATGGAGAAGATGTTCCACTGGACTGAGGTAGCCCATGGCCTGAAGTACGTATCCCTTCGCTACTTCAATGCCTGCGGTGCTCATAAAAGCGGAGCCATAGGAGAAGCACATAATCCGGAGACCCACCTGATCCCCCTAATTCTTCAGGTGCCAAACGGTAAGAGAGAAGCCATCAGCATCTATGGTGATGACTATGACACCAAGGACGGTACCTGTGTAAGGGATTATATCCATGTAACTGATCTGGCACAGGCTCATATTTTGGCGGTGGAATATCTGATGAAGGGAAATGAAAGTAATATCTTCAACCTGGGCAGCGGAGTTGGTTTCACAGTTATGGAAGTGATCGAAGCGGCTCGGAAGGTGACCGGTCATCCCATCAAAGCAGAGATCCATCCGAGACGGGCCGGTGACCCTGCAAAGCTTATTGCCTCCAGTGAAAAGGCTAAGACTACTCTGGGCTGGAAGCCGGAATACACAGACCTTGAAGTCATCATTGGTTCGGCTTGGAATTGGCATAAAAATCATCCCAATGGATATCAGAGTAAATAACATAAATAGATTGGAGATTTACATGATTTATGATTTGATTAGACAGCTGGTGGATTACGCGCAGCAAAATGGACTGATTGAGGAAGAAGACAGAGTCTATACAACAAATCGTTTGCTGGAACTGTTTGAACTGGATGACTTGCCTGATACCCAGGATATGGATGAAACCGGATACAAAGCCGATGATAGTAATAAGGACTTTGACCTGGAGACAGTGCTGAATGCCATGCTTGATTATGCCTATGAGCAGGGGATACTAAAGGAAAACAGCATCGTTTACCGGGATTTATTTGATACAAAGATTATGGGGCTCCTGACACCAAGTCCCAGTGTGGTAACTAAGAAATTCCGTGACCTCTATAGGGAATCACCTCTTGAAGCTACGGAGTATTACTACAAATTCAGCCAGGATACTGATTATATCAGAAGATACCGGATTAAGAAGGATGTAAAGTGGGTTACAAAGACGGAGTACGGAGACATTGACATCACAATTAATCTGTCGAAACCAGAGAAAGACCCCAAAGCAATTGCAGCAGCTAAGCTTGCGAAGCAGAGCGGATATCCAAAGTGCCAGCTTTGTGCTGAGAATGTCGGTTATGCAGGAAGAGTTGACCATCCTGCAAGACAAAATCACAGGATCATTCCTGTGACCATCAATGAACAGGGCTGGGCCTTCCAGTACTCCCCTTATGTATATTATAACGAACACTGTATTGTTTTTAATAAACAACATGTTCCCATGAAGATAGACCGGTCCGCTTTCCGCAAGCTCTTGGATTTCGTAAAGCAATTCCCCCACTACTTTGTGGGTTCCAATGCGGATCTTCCGATTGTAGGCGGTTCCATCCTGAGTCATGACCATTTTCAAGGCGGTAATTATGAATTTGCCATGGCAAAGGCACCCATCGAACGGTATTTTAGGATACCAGGCTATGAGGATGTAGAAGCCGGCATTGTCAAGTGGCCTATGTCGGTAATCCGTATCAGAAGCCAAGAGGATTCAAAGCTCGTTGACCTGGCGGATCATATCCTTAAGATCTGGCGGGACTATACGGATGAAGATGCCTTTATTTATGCCTATAGCGGGCAGGAAGCTCATAATACCATTACGCCGATTGCAAGACAGAAGGATGGCATCTATGAGCTTGACCTGGTTCTTCGCAATAACCTGACAACCAAGGAGCATCCTCTGGGGGTATATCATCCCCACGCGGAGCTGCACCATATTAAGAAGGAAAATATCGGTCTGATTGAAGTGATGGGACTTGCGGTGCTGCCTGCAAGATTAAAGGAGGAAATGAGCCTTCTGAGTGAGTATCTTCTTGCGGGTAAAGACCTTCGTTCCAATGAGGTTCTTGAAAAGCATGCGGATTGGGCGGAGGAATTCCTTCCGGCCTATCCCCAGCTGAATAAGGATAATGTTGATGAGATATTAAAAGAAGAGATCGGTAAGGTATTTCTACAGGTGCTGACCCATGCCGGAGTCTATAAAAGAACCCCGACAGGACAGGCAGCATTTGATCGCTTTATCGCTGCAATTACTTCTTTGTAATTGCTACACGCCATACCTCAGGGCCTTCCTCAAGGTATTGCCATTCAAAGCTATTTGGCTTTTCCATGATAAACTGATAATGAAGCGGTCTGGGGTCATGATCATTGATCAGCTCCATACACTCCCCTGGCTTCAGGGAATCAAAGGTATTTAAGATAACAGGATGCTTATCCTTAGGCTCATATAAGCGGGCATCCACACTTGCAGTGAATTGCTTCATATTAAAGCTCCTCCTTATCGTTGATAGTGTAAGCTTAACGAAAGGGGGAGCATTTTTCTATGATTGGAATCACAGTATTGTATCATAGTGCCAGACTGCTGATGGGTGTGAACAATAACGATCAATACATGCGGATGAAAGACATTGATTTCTGCAAAATGCTTATGATATAATCACAGCACAATACTAACTGTCCGCCCTTTCCTTATGACTGGGCGCGACTTACGCTTCGCTACGAAAGGACAATTCAAATGAAGAATATTGTATTAATCGGAATGCCGGGTGCCGGAAAAAGTACAGTGGGCGTTATCCTGGCAAAGGTACTGGGTTATCAGTTTATTGATTCAGACCTTCTTATACAGGAACAAGAGAAATGCTTATTAAAAGATATTATAGAACGAGATGGCCTGGAGGGTCTGATTGCAATTGAAGAACAAGTGAATGCAGGCATTCAGACAGAGAGCTCCGTCATTGCCACAGGAGGCAGCGTGATTTATGGTCCCAAGGCCATGGAGCACCTGCGGGAGATTGGTACAGTGGTTTATATCCGTCTTGATTATCGGACCATTGCAAAACGCCTCGGCAACATCAGGCAGCGAGGCGTTGTATTGCGGGAGGGACAAACCCTGATGTCCCTGTATGAGGAACGGTGTCCCCTCTATGAGCAGTATGCACATATCATTATTGATGCTGAGGGACTTGATATGGAGGAGCTCATGGAGAAAATCAAGACAGAGGTAATGAAGGAGCAGCTCTAACCCAGTATGCTTTGCTCCCAGTCACAACCCTGTTCTAAGATCTGAACAAATTCCTCTAAGCCTTTCTTGTCTTCAGAATCAAAGCGATCTGTAATGGGGCTGTCAATATCCAGAACACCGACTATCTTGCCGCCGGAACGGATGGGGACCACAATCTCAGACCGGGAAGCGCTGTCACAGGCAATATGACCCGGAAAGGAATGGACATCCGCAACCACCTGAGTCGTATCCTGCTTTACAGCGGTTCCGCACACTCCCTTACCAATGGGAATGTGTATACAGGCAGGTTTTCCCTGGAATGGCCCCAGGAGCAGCTCACCACGATTGATCAGATAAAAACCTACCCAGTTAATTTCTTTCAAAGCCAGATTCAAAAGTGCGGAAGCATTGCTGAGATTCGGTATAAGCTGGCGTTCATTTTCAAGCAGAGCTTTTAATTGCTCCTTCAATAAGTGATACATTCCCGCTTTGTCATCGGGATAAATGTTATTCATGTCCTGCATATAGTTCTCTCCTGTTCTATCTTTCCTCATGTAACCATATAAATTTATTTATTATCTTGATTTATCTGACT